>JACMLD010000369.1 GCA_014379785.1 Chitinophagaceae bacterium | reverse complement strand
GTTGCATGAGTCCTGCTGTGCGTACAGTGCCGGGAAACCCATGGCCGCCAGCAGCAGTAAAAAGAATATTTTTTTCACCCGGCAATATAGATTTTTTCAGTTGATCTTTTTCCTCCCTTCACGTTCCACTCAGCACCGGCCGGGGATTCCTCCACCCCTTGGCTTCGCCAAAGGAGTCGGAATGACTTCCGTCATCTTCACATTTACTCATCTGCTCATCTTCCCTACCTTCTACTATAATTCGGCGCTTCCCTGGTAATATCAATATCATGCGCATGGCTTTCTTTCATGCCCGCATTTGTAATCTGGATAAATTGAGCCTGCTCCTGCAGTGTCCGGATGTCTCCGGCTCCGCAATATCCCATCCCTGCCCTGAGTCCGCCGACATACTGCTGCACCACTTCTTTTAAACTTCCCTTGTAAGCCACCCTGCCCTCGATTCCTTCCGGTACCAGTTTTTTGATATCGTCTTCAACATCCTGAAAGTACCGGTCACTGCTGCCCTGAGACATAGCACCGATAGAACCCATGCCGCGGTATTCTTTGAACTTTCTTCCTTCATATATAATAGTCTGACCCGGACTCTCTTCCACACCTGCGAAAATGCCACCCATCATCACAGTGTCAGCCCCGGCCGCTAATGCCTTTACAAGATCACCGGTATAACGGATACCGCCATCTGCAATCAACGGAACTCCAAGTGTATGCAATGCGGAATAAGCTTCCATCACCGCAGTGATCTGCGGAACTCCTGAACCTGCAACGATCCGCGTTGTACAAATGGAGCCCGGACCGATGCCGACCTTGACGGCATCTGCACCGGCTTCCGCCAGCGCCTTTGCGCCCGCTGCAGTACCCACATTGCCCGCTACTACCTGCAACTTTTTAAAGTTTTTCTTGACGCTTTTCAATGCATCAATTACCCCCTTGCTATGACCATGCGCACTGTCGAGACAAACAACATCAACGCCAATCTGTTCCAGCGCTGCTGCACGATCCAGCATATCCCTGGTAATGCCGAGTGCAGCACCGACCAGCAACCTGCCATAATTATCCTTCACAGCCTGCGGGAAACTCTGCAGCTGCAGAATATCCCGGTATGTGAAAAGTCCCATGAGCGTGCCGTCTTTACTGACCACCGGCAACTTCTCGGTTTTATATTGCCGGAGAATGGTCTCCGCCTTCTTAATATTCGTACCCGCCGGAGCAGTAATCAAATTCTGGGATGTCATTACCTCACTCACCTTCCGGCGGTTATCCGTCTCGAAACGCAGATCCCTGTTGGTGAGAATACCCACCAGTTTCTTTTTATCGTCGACGATGGGTATACCACCGATCCCGTTTTCCCTCATCAGCCGCAGCGCATCGCCAATCGTAGCATCCACCATCAAAGTAATCGGGTCGATGATCATCCCGCTCTCACTCCGCTTTACCTTTCTCACCTGCTCAGCCTGCAGCTCAATGCTCATGTTCTTGTGCAAAATACCGATGCCGCCCTCGCGCGCAAGCGCAATCGCCAGCCTGGCCTCAGTAACAGTGTCCATGGCTGCAGAAAGCATTGGAATATTGAGACTTATCTCCTTTGTGAGCCTGGTGCGGATACTTACTTCGCGGGGAAGAACCTGTGAATATGCAGGCATAAGAAGCACATCGTCAAAGGTCAATCCTTCACCAAAAAACTTATTAACCGGGAGAGATTTGCGGGAACTTTGTCCCTTCAGGGAAGAAGAGCGGGGTTTATTGATTGTTGCCATGTGCAAAGATAGGGTAGAGGGTAAATTCGCCCCAAATTTTTATCTCTGACCTTATTAAAAGCGACCAACATCACAAGACCCACCCGTAAATCCCTTTTCACACCGGATCCAGCAAAAGCCGAAACCGCTTTCCCGGCATGCTCCCGATGATATTCTCCAGTTCAAGTTTCAGAATGATCGCAGCTACGGAACTAACCGTCATCGCCACCCGCGAATGCAACTCATCAATACTCACCGTTTCCAGATTCCTGATAATTTTTATCACCTCCCTCTCATCCTCACTGAGCTCGTAAAAAAGTTGGGATTGTAATTTTCGGTTATGCGACTCCGTTATCTGCCAACCCATGGTATCCATCAGTTCAGCCGCTGAACTCACCAGCATTGCTTTGTTCTGCCTGATCAACCCATTAGTCCCCGCACTCTTCTGATCCGTACTCCTCCCGGGAAAAGCAAACACATCACGATTGTAACTTCCCGCCAGCTCCGCAGTGATCATACTCCCTCCACGCGCATTCGTTTCCACCACCACCACCGCATCACACATGCCTGCCACAATTCTGTTGCGCATCGGAAAATTATGTTTGTCGGGTTTGACGCCACTGCGGTACTCAGTCAAAAGACAACCACCCTGACGCACCATCTGCTTTGCCAACCCCTCGTGCTCCGGCGGATAGATACTGTCAAGTCCATGCCCCAGCACAGCCACCGTCGCCAAACCATTTTTCAATGCCGACTTATGCGCTACTGAATCAATACCAAGTGCAAGACCGCTCACCACCAAAACCCCTTCCGAAGCAAGATCCGCAATCAGCCGCTCCGTAACCTGCTTTCCATATTCCGTCTTATTGCGCGTGCCCACCACTGCAATCACTCTCGGAACATTCAAATCACAAATACCACAACCATACAACAACACAGGCGGGTCATAACAATTCAGCAACCGCCTCGGATAGCCTTCGTCGGTCAAAAAAATGGCATGCATCCCAAACTTCTTCAGAAAACCAACCTCCTTCTCAATCTCATTAAACCCATTGAATTTTTTTATGCAGACCGCCCGCACTTTTCCGATCCCCTCCGTCCTTTCAAGCGAATCGCAAGTGGAATTGAATATCCCCTCCGCACTCCCAAATCTGTCGACAAGAATTTTGGCATGCACAGGCCCGATATTCGGAACCATCGTTAAGGCAATCTGAAAAATAAGATCATTGACCATATACATTTAATAATGTAAAGGTCATAGAGGGGGGAATAATAACATGGGGATTTATCCCGGAAAATTACTGAGTTATCACTTTGAGTTCTGTGCGGCGATTCTTAGCGCGACCTGACTCCGTAGCATTGTCGGCAACCGGCTGACCAGCGCCAAAGCCCTTGTACTTCATTCTTGCCGCCGCAACACCTTTGGATGTGATATAATCAACAACCGCCTTGGCCCGATTGTCTGACAGACTCAGATTGTCTGCTGCCTTACCCATATTGTCTGTATGCCCGTTGATTTGCACAACAAGCGTAGGATTCTCTTTCATCAGCTTCGCCACATTGTCCAGCTCCACCTGCGACTCGGTTTTCAACTCGTATTTACCCGTAGCGAAAAAGATATTATTCAACACCACAATTGCATTCGTTTCCAAAGGCTGCAAAGGAATATCGATATGATAAGTTGAATCGGGCGACTTCTCTTTCAACGAAAAATTTTCTGAATAAAATAAATACCCCCTGCGGTTTACATTGAAAGCATAATCTTTTCCAACAGGCAGCGTGATCAGATAATTGCCCGTTTCATCGGTCTGTATCTTCGAAATGATTTCCTTGCTCGCAAGATCAGCGAGCTCAACAGCTGAAGGCAAACCATTCTTCGTTTTTTTATCAAAAACTTTTCCTTTTATCCAAAGGGTTTTTACCGGACGCACATCATTCCGCATCTCAAAAGTGTAAAGATCCAATCCGCCGCGACTATCACTCCGCTCGCTCGCATAATACGCCGTAGTGCCATCAGCCGTTATCACAAGGCTTCCTTCATTTTCAATGGTGTTGATCGGATACCCGAGGTTGCGTGGATTGCTCCATTTACCATTGGCAACCTTTCTGACCATAAACAAATCATCACCGCCATATCCCTGGTGACCACTGCTGGTGAAATACAAGGTCTGATTGTCGGCATGAATAAACGGACAGGTCTCATCGCCCATCGTATTGATCTCCGCACCCAGATTTTCCGGCCCACTCCATTTTCCATTCGGCATTCTGTGGCTGACATATAGATCGCTGCCACCATAACCACCGGTGCGACGGCTCATAAAATAAAGATCACGCTTGTCTGCGCTTAGTGAAGGGGCTGACTCCCAGGATTCCGTATTGATATTCGAACCGAGATTTTCCGGACTGCTCCATCCATCGGGAGTGAGGTATGACATGTATAGATCACAGCTTCCATATCCCTCCTGAAAATTGCAGCCAGTGAATATCATCCACTGCCCATCCTGCGAAATCGCCTGCGCACCCTCATTGAAGTTCGTATTGATTGCACCAGGCAATGGAGTAGATTTTATCCAGCCCGAATCATTCAGACGGGTTTCATAAAAATCTTCATTCACACCGCGCGCTCTGCGCGTGTAAATCAACTGCCTGCTGTCGATCGTAAGTGTTGGGAAATATTCTGAAATTTCTGTATTCACATTGTCACCCAGATTTCTTGGCGTAAATGCATAGCTACCAGATGCACCTGATTTTTGAAAATCGATCGCGAACTGGTAACATTTTTTTCTGTAAGTGGCTGCCTTCAGACTCGCTTCATTGAGATTTGCAATCGAAAGAAATTCATTGATTCTTTCCATCGCTTTTTCAAATTCGCCTTTGCCGGCAAAATTGATCGAATAGGAAAGATTATAATCAATAAAATATGCAGAGTCGATTTGTCGGGCCTTCTGATAATTCAAAACAGCTGGCCCGTAATTTTTGAGTTCGCCATACATACCACCGAGGGAAAGAAAAGCATCTGCAAAACCCGGATCAATTTTGACTGCTTCTTCCAGAATCCGGATACCTTCTTTAAAATCACCTTCATTGCTGGCCTTTTGATAAGCATCCTGATAAAGCTTCGCGGCTTTTTTATTCACCTTTGCCGGGTCATAAACCTGCGAATATGAACAGAGAGAGAAAAGGAGGAAAAAAATGATAAAGAATGGCTTCATATGGATATTTCTGATCTTTAAAACGGTGGCCAATGATTTTTATTTGCTCAAAAAAGATAGAAAATCAATGGTTTAAGTTGCTTTAAGGAACGTTAATGTATTTATGAACCTGGAGACTCAGTTCCCACTCAGGATGGGATTTTATAAAATCGACGATAAGTGGCACCATTTCTTCTGCTCTTGACCACTCAGGCTGCAGGTAGAGCTTACATCCGGGAGAAACAAAAGCCGCATGCTTCTCGGCCCATGCAAAATCAGAACGGTTGTAGATCACCACTTTCAACTCATTCGCCTTGTCGAGCACGTCCGGAAGCGGCGACTTGAATTTTTTTGGAGAAAGACAGATCCAGTCCCAGTTTCCTGAGAGCGGCCAGGACCCGGAAGTTTCAATATTCGTCTCAAAACCCTGACTGTGAAGCATCTCCGTCAACGGGTTGAGCTGGTGCATCAATGGCTCTCCGCCCGTTACAACGGCAAGTCGCGCAGGATGCTTTGCTGCCTCTCCAACGATTTCAGACAGGGGAAGCCTCGGGTGCGCATCCATCCGCCAGCTTTCTTTGACATCACACCATACACAGCCTACGTCGCAGCCTGCCAGACGTATAAAGTATGCAGCCCTTCCCTGGTGAAAGCCTTCACCCTGAATGGTATAAAATGCTTCCATCACCGGAAGTACCGCTTTGTCCACTGCAACTGCCATCGATTCCATGTTGCAAAGGTCGTAATAAAACTGGTTAAAAATGTATGAGATCAACGATAGCCCGGAGGTTTTGGCTATCCGTTTCGTCGAACTGGTCGTACTCGTTTGCGTCTACGTCGAGTACACCAACTACTTCGTTATCACGTATTATAGGAACAACTATTTCGGATTTGGACAAGCTGCTGCAGGCAATATGACCGGGGAATTTTTCTACATCGGGAACAATCAGCACTTTTTTCTCTTGCCAGCTCGTACCGCAAACACCTCTTCCCAGCCTTATGCGCGTACAGGCTACCGGCCCCTGGAAAGGACCGAGTACAAGCTCATCTTTTCTGACCAGGTAAAAGCCTACCCAAAACCATCCGAACTGCTCTTTCAACGCCGCGGCAATGTTCGCCAGGTTTGCAGTAAGGTCGGGTTCGCCGTCAATAAGTCCCTTGATTTGGGAAAGAATAGAAAGATATTGTTCCGCTTTGGTGCCTTCGGAAATTGTTAAGTCTTCAGCCATATTGCAAAGCTAACAAACCATAGCCAATCCATTACATGCTTGGCTCCGGTTGAAACGCAAAAGGCCTGTTTGCATGTCGAAAGGAAAAAATGCGGCTGTAGATTTTATGAAAGAAGGTAAGCATGTTTCTTCCGTCCGGCTGCCGCGATGTTTCAAAATATTCTGCCTTCATTATCCGAACCTTCACCAGCACATAATCCCGCATCGCATCCCGCTTAACATCATCAGAAATGCTCACCAGTGAATTGATCTCTTCTGGGTCATTGACGATAAATGCCGTGCCGGCTATTTTGAGAAAATGGTCCTTTCCCTTTCTAAAGAAATCCAGCTTTACAGGAAACTCTTTGTCGAACTCCTGCAGGTATTGAGCAGGCCGGGTCATTAAAAACCAAACCTGTCCGGCTTCATCGACTTTGAGTGCGTTGACTATCGAGGTTGGAAATTTCAACACCGAATTGTGCTGACTTATAAAAAGCGCCGTTTTTAAATCAGAGATCTTTTCCTCGAGAAATGTAAACTGTTGTGTGGAAAGCATGGTTGTCCGGTTTTATGCTGATATAATTTCAAAACAAGGACCAAAAATTTCACAGTGCGTTGACCGAGAAAATGCAATGGTTCGGGGAATTAAGTCCACAATGCCCGCCCTTTAAAAATAAGTTGTGGTGTACTAATCCATATTATTCAATCAATTTACTCGG
The DNA here is from genome assembly GCA_014379785.1 of Chitinophagaceae bacterium. Taxonomy (GTDB): domain Bacteria; phylum Bacteroidota; class Bacteroidia; order Chitinophagales; family Chitinophagaceae; genus JACMLD01. The sequence continues at coordinate 671 of JACMLD010000369.1, read as the reverse complement.
TGGTGTAGCTGATATCGCTCAACTACTCATCGTTAAACGCTGTCATCTTACTGCGGTATGGTAATTTTATATCTTATGTCAGCAGTGCATTCAAACTCTGTGTAGCAGGGTGGAACAAAGTTTGCATTACTTATATAAACAGATTACAGGGGCCATGCCCTCATCATATTAAAGTTTGTTCATAGGCAGGGGTTTAGGGTTTAATGAAGGTCAGACCATTGGGTCTGACTTTTTTTGTGTAGTATAGCTTTTGCACTTTTTACAATTAAAAAATATTCCTGCTATGACAAATAAGAACCTCAAGAATTTAAAGAAACCGCGAACTGGGTTTTACGACAAAATTTCAAAAGTGGTCACTCGTGCCGCCGGAAGTCCGGTTACATCAGTCATCGCGTTCGGAATTGTGCTGGTATGGGCGCTCACCGGACCCATCTTTGATTATTCGGACACCTGGCAACTGGTCATAAATACCGGCACCACCATCATCACCTTCCTGATGGTCTTCATCATTCAGCAATCGCAAAACAAGGACACCACAGCGGTCCACCTTAAACTGAATGAACTGATCTCTTCCAACGAGCGCGCGAGCAACCGGCTTGTTGATGTAGAGGATCTGACTGACGAAGAGCTGCAGGTGCTACGTAAGTTTTACGTAAAACTGAGCACCAGGG
>JACMLD010000368.1 GCA_014379785.1 Chitinophagaceae bacterium | reverse complement strand
CGCCACCCTGGAGACAGCCCTTTTTGGTGTACCCGAAGTGGTGTGTTACAAAGGAAGCAATATCTCTTACCAGATTGCCAAAAGACTTATCCGTGTCAAATACATTTCGCTGGTAAATCTAATCATGGACAAACCAGTCGTGAAGGAATTGATCCAGCAGGAGCTTACGCCCCAAAATCTGAAAACGGAACTGGAGAGCCTGCTTTTTGATCAAGTGCGCAGATCTGCGCTACAGGCGGATTACAAGGCTTTGCGTGAGTTATTAAGCGCAGGCGGCCATGCATCTTACAATGCCGCCAGATTGATCGATATTTTTATGAAGACAGGGAAATGATCAATGTTTGCGCAGTATCAGCTTTATGATCATAATGATGACCGCTGTCAGAAACATAAAAATAGATACCCGGTTTATCCAATGCATTTTTCGCATCCAGGATGTTCTCGGAGCATTTGGATCTCTCTTCTTTATATATAAATACTCTGCAAGCTGCGTCATGAATCCCATGGTAAACCAGACTTTTTAAGCGTCCACTGCAAATTTCTGCATTAACCGGGAAATTGGAGCAGAAAAAATGTACCCTCACCTTCAATGCTCTGCACCTGCATATTGCCTTTGTGGAGCATCATGATCTGCTTGCACAGACTGAGACCAATGCCACTGCCATGCTTTTTTGTGCTGAAAAAAGGAATAAAAATTTTGTCCAGCAGCTCTTCGGGCATTCCAACGCCATTGTCGGCCACCTTTATCACGGTTTTGCGTTTGTTGCTTATATAGGCCGAAAGCACAATTTTGGGAGTGGGTCTTTCCTTCACCGCTTCAATCGCATTTACCACCAGGTTGATCAATACCTGCTCCACAAGATTGGTGTCCGCCTGCAGCGTCAGATCGGGATCTTTCAGAATGATCTCCAGGTCAATGTTTTTTTGAGCCAGCGTCGGCTGCATCAGTCGATGCATATTTTCGAACAGATCACGTATAAAAACATTTTTCAGATTTAGGGTAGTGATCTTGTTCAGGTTTCGGTAGGTCTCGGCAAATTTCAACAATCCTTCACTCCGTCTTTTAATGGTGTCGATTCCCAATTCCAGATCATCTACAGATCCCGCTTCATTATTGAGCTTGCTAACGGACTCTTGTAAACGATTTTTCAAAGTATCTGCAAGCGACGATATCGGGGCAATGGAATTCATTATTTCATGAGTCATTACACTCAGCAGCTTTTGCCAGGCCTTTGACTCAGTTTCATCAAGCGCCTCATTGACATTCTGAAATGCAATCAGTTTAAATTTTTTTCCGTCGGTCTGAAAAACCGTCGCTGACAGAAGTATCTTCAGCGGGTTTCTTTCGATATGTGCAGTGGCAATCCTGCTTTCTCCAGGTTTTACATCAAGAATTTCCTGGGTAAGACCTGCGTCGCGTTTGGAAAGTGCTGTAATATTTTTAAGATAGGGAAGTTGCAGCATTCGCTTTATAGATTCGTTCATCCAGATCACTTCTCCGGTCGATTCTTCATATGAAAAAATGCCTGTGTCTATCAGCTCGAGGATTTTTTGGAGGTACTGGTACTGCGTTTCCTTCTCCTTGCTGATGACTTTGAAAGTAGAGTTGATCTCGTTAAATCCTTTTCGTAGCGGCTGCAACTCAAGCGGGGCGTGCTTTACATCGAAATAACGTGAGAAGTCGCGGTAATGCACAGACTCTACAAACTGATCCAGTTCATCATGCGCCTTTTTCTGAAACTTATAAAATTCCACCAGTTGATATGCAATCACCGGCAGCATCAGGATCAGGTATACATACTGTTCTTTCACCAAAAGAAAAGAGGTAGCACTCAGCGTTACGAAAAGCAGTGCAACCCTTGACAATATGCGCCATTCAACTTTTTTAAACATAGATTTTCCCGGTTAAATATCGTACTTGCTCAAACGGCGATACAAGGCTGTCCTTGTAAGTCCAAGTTCTCTCGCAGCTTTGGTGATATTGCCATTGTGTTTTTCGATGACTCTCAGAATCGTATTCTTTTCTACCGAACTCAATTTCATTTCTGCGGGATCTTCGTCGGCCACCTGCGCACTTTCTATCGGGGAGAAAATCAGATCTTTTGATTGGAGCAATGATCCTTCGCTCATGATTACCGCCCGTTCGATGGTGTACTGCAGTTCGCGGATATTACCTGGATAATGATAATGAAGAAGTTTATCGAGTGCTTTTTCATCAAATTCAAGAACAGGCTTCAGGTATTTACTGCTATAGACCCTGCTGAAATGTTTTGCCAGCATGAGTATATCCGCACCGCGTTTGCGAAGAGGCGGCAACATGATTTCTACGGTGTTGATGCGGTAAATCAAATCCTTTCTGAAGCGGTTTTCATTGGCCAGTTCAGTCAAAGGCATATTGGTAGCGCATATCAGCCTGATATCAACGGGGATGGGATCATTTGTACCCAGTCTGATCACCTGCCGGTTCTGCAAAACACTCAGCAGCTTTGCCTGCTGCTGGAGACTGATATTGCCAATTTCATCCAGAAAAAGCGTGCCGCCATTTGCGGCTTCAAACCGGCCAATCCTGTCCTCACGCGCATCAGTAAACGCACCTTTTTTGTGACCGAACAACTCACTTTCAAAAAGACTTTCTGTCAGCGCGCCCACATCCACTTTTACAAAAGGTTTATCAGCGCGTATGGATTGCTGGTGAATGGCTTTTGAAATGAGATCTTTACCGGTACCATTCTCGCCGAGTATCAGAATATTTGCATCTGTGGGGGCGATTTTCTCGATTTTAAAAAAAATCTCCTTCATCACATCAGAGTCACCTTGCAGTTCATTTCCAATAATGGAATCTTTGCCGAAAGAAGGAGAAAGCGGAGATTTCGTTTCCTTGCGTTTCAGTGCATCGCGGACTATGGCCAGCAATTTTTCATTGTGCCAGGGTTTTACCACAAAATCAGCGGCTCCTTCTTTGAGAGAACGGACAGCCAGATCAATGTCTCCATAGGCAGTGATCATGATAACCGCAGCCTCGGACCGGAACTCCCTGATTTTTCGCAGCCAGAAAAGTCCTTCGTTCCCGGTATTGATTGAACTGGTGAAGTTCATGTCCAGGAGTATCAGGTCAAAGGGTTGTTTGGAAAGCTGCCAGCGTAAATTTTCGGGATTTTTTTCTGTTATGACTTCCTTCGCTTCCGTTTTCAGGAGTAACCGGACTGCTGTCAAAACGTCCGTATCGTCATCGATTACCAGGATCGAGGCATTCTTTAATTGCATATGTTTCCAGTGATTCTACAATTATACCATTAATATAAAGCCATGACAAACAATTTTTAACGCATAAACTGGATAAGTTTCGGTTGTATCGAAACCGGACACCTTGTGTAACACAAGCGCACAGATTGACTGTCGCGGACCGTCTAAACCTATGGTAATCACCCCAGTCCGTTTCTGGCATATTCTTCCATTAACTAATGCAGTTGGTTTACTCATGACGTTTGGTTTCACCCGGTTATCGGTGTTGTACTGACCGGGTGATTTTTAAAATTCAAAAAAACAAAAGCACAAATAAAGTGGACAGAGTTATCGCAAAAAAGAAATGGTCGACAAAACGCCTGCTAACTATAGCCGGGATTGCGGCCATTGTCATCCTTATAGCTGCAAGTTATAAGTTCACCGCGGGCAAGAGCCGTCTGAATGTTGATACCGAGAGAATTACGGTCAGCGAAATCAAAAAAGCCGCTTTTCAGGAATTCATCCCCGTCAACGGTGTGGTGCTTCCCATTACAACCATTTACCTGGATGCGGTGGAAGGAGGAAGAGTAGAGGAAAAACTGGTGGAAGATGGAGCCATTATGAAAAAAGGCCAACCCATTCTCCGGCTTTCAAATACCGATCTCGAACTCAGTCTTGTCAACCAGGAAACCTCTGTATTCAACCTGCTCACGCAGATGCAGATCTCGAGAAATGCGGCCCAGCAAAACACCATTACGAAGCTTAACCAGATGACGGATGTAGACAATTCGCTTAAAGAAGCCGAGCGTATCTACAACCTGAATAAACATTTGTACCAGGAAAAAGCCATAGGCGGACAGGAATTCAAACAGGCAGAAAATACTTACAACTACCAGGTACAAAAGAAAAAACTGACAGCGCAGATCCTGAAACAGGATTCTGCCTCTACAAAACTTGAACTGGAGCAGGCCAAACAATCCTTTGGCCGTACACAAAATGCATTGGAAGTAATGCGCAAAAAAGTTGGGGATCTTATTGTGAGAGCTCCGATTGACGGGCAGTTGACATCGTTGGATGCTGAAATCGGTCAGAATAAAAACAAAGGCGAAAGACTTGGACAGATAGATGTGCTCAATGGTTTCAAAGTAAGAGTAGAGGTAGACGAACATTATCTGTCGAGAATTTTTCTCGGACTGATGGGCGACTTCAGCTTCGCAGGAAAAGACTATAAACTGACCATCAAAAAAGTATTTACCCAGGTGACCAACAACCGTTTCCAGGTAGACATGGAATTTGTGGGAGAAGTGCCACAGGGTATCCGCCGCGGACAGACACTGCAGATAAGACTGGCGCTGAGCGATGAAACACAGGCTGTCCTTCTTGCAAAAGGTGGCTTCTATCAGCAAACAGGTGGTCTCTGGATTTTTAAAGTAAGTGGAGACGGTAGTACGGCTTATAAGGTAGACATTCAGCTGGGCCGTCAGAATCCGGATTACTATGAAGTATTGCAGGGATTGAAGCCGGGTGACAAGGTCGTTACATCAAGCTATGAGAACTATGGTACCATGCAGGAGCTGGTGCTCAAAAACAAATAAACCCAACATATAAATAAGTCAAAATGATCAACATCTCTAATCTTGAAAAAATTTACAGGACTGAAGAAGTAGAGACAGTGGCACTCAACAAACTTTCTTTCGAGGTGAAGGAAGGTGAATTCATCGCAGTGATGGGTCCATCAGGCTGCGGAAAGTCAACCCTGCTCAATATTCTCGGTCTTCTCGATGATCCTGATGCCGGAAGTTTCTTGTTTAACGGGATAGAGGTGGCTCATTTCAACGAAAGAAAAAGAGCTGATCTGAGAAAACACAATATTGGTTTCGTGTTCCAAAGCTTTAACCTGATCGATGAACTGAGTGTTTACGAAAATGTTGAATTGCCGCTTATTTATACCGGTGTAAAAGCCGCGGAAAGAAAACAGCGCGTAGAAGTGGTGCTCGACAAAATGCAGATCATGCACAGAAGAAACCACTATCCACAGCAGCTTTCAGGCGGTCAGCAGCAGCGTGTGGCCGTAGCCAGGGCTGTGGTGAATAATCCAAAACTGATTCTTGCCGATGAACCTACAGGAAATCTCGATTCCAGCAATGGCAATGAAGTGATGCAGTTGCTTACAGAGTTGAATGAACAGGGAACGACCATCATCATGGTGACCCACTCTGAGCATGATGCACGATATAGTCACAGAATCATAAGAATGCTGGATGGCCAGACCGTTCTCGAAAACATCATGGTTTAAATACAATT
>JACMLD010000367.1 GCA_014379785.1 Chitinophagaceae bacterium | reverse complement strand
ATGAAGTAATCAACGGAAGCTTTCAGGAATTGTGCCATACGAAGGCTTGAACCCACCGAAGTCAATAACTATTCTATCTAGCACAACGCCGGGATCGATCGCATAAATTTTCAGACTATGCCGGCCAGGCTGCAAAGATTGCGGCCTGGCTTTTTTTATGGCTGTATTGGAAAGTACATTGTGCTTCCACTCGTCACTCCTTCCAAAAGTTTTGAAATCAATCACGCTGATATCGCCATCGTCAATACTCACTCCATACCGCATGGAATATTTGATGCTGATGGGATGTGTTGGAAGAGAATAAACTATGACTTGGGGTTCCGAAAGACTTGCACTGTGAAAATCATAGGACACAAAATCATTGAATGTTTTTATTGAATCCGTATTTGCAATGCCGATATCCCCCGAGTAAAGAGTTGATTGCAGCGATTTTCTGCCGAAACCAATGTCTGCACCGGTTTTCCATTGCGATACGGTAGCAGACTTTCTGGAGGAAAAGTTTGCTGCGAAAATTGAAATCAATTGGTCTCTTTCAACAAATACTTTTGCCGGCAGGTTCCACTGCCGGTTATCAATCGCGACCGCGAGCTTTACTAGTCTTCCTCCACCTTCAAACACAATCTCTCCCGTCACCTCATCTTTCGCAGGTAGCTTTGTCCAGTCCACCGAAACCCAGACCCTCTCTTCACTCCGTCGACTGTCTAATGTTCCCGCCGACTTCGAAATCTTTACCCAAACCGGGGCATCAATTCTCCAGTTGAGGTTGATTTCTTCCTGTAAAAAAATATCAGTGAACCGGGACTGTTTATGTGTCCGGGAAAATTTGAGATTAAAATCTTTCTCCTCCGTCAATGTATCAGCACCTTCGGGAGAAATTGACCATTGACCTGAATGCTCGCTTTTGTCCGCCACCAGTACCGGTTTAAGATACACGGGCAATTCGCGCGGCTGGTAATTCATTATGCCATTCCATTTCCCACCACTCAATTCATTGTATCGTTTTGTAAGTGAAACAATGCTGTCAAACGCCAACAAAGATTTGTTGAAATATTCCGAAGCACTTATCCTACCCTGCTTTGCATACAGATAAGCTTTATCGCGTAAAAGAAATTTTCTGTTCATCAGCGCCGAACCGGCCACTGGATAAAAAACCAGCTGGTAAAAAGCATCTGATAATTGCGGCTGACTTTTCAATATTTTCTTTTGCAACTCATACATTTCGCTGGTCAGTGAATCATAGGCATCCAGTCTTTTCTTTGCCTGGTCTCCGTAAGAAAAATGATTGTATGCAGTGAAATTTGTTTTGGTGGTTGGTTCAGTCTGACTCCATCCCATAAACTCAGGTCTTCTTTCAAATGCCAGTTCATAGTACCGGCTCAATAGATTTGCAACTCCCCTGGCATTTTCCTTACCAAAAATACTGCCACACCAACGATTGAGCTGGGACTTTGCCCCGTTATCTGAAACAAATGGCTTCACGTCATAAGCCATGCTGAGAAACAGATCTATATTATGTTCAAGCGGTTTTATATCTCCCACGTTGAGCACCCAGAGTTTATCTGCACCGCTATTGTATGCCTTCATCATTTCGTGTCGGATCAAGCCCGGACTCGTCGTACTCAACCACAAATAGTCGTGCGGCCTTCCCCAGTATGATGCATGATAATAAACTCCTGAACCACCCTTCCGTTTTTTTTCCTTTTCATCGCTCAACCGTTGAATATATCCGTAGTTGTCATCGGGCCAGACAAGTATCACATCGTCTGGCACGGTCAGTCCGCGATCGTAAATGTCGAGCACTTCTTTATAAAGAGTAAATGCCTGCGGCACATCGGATACATCATCGTTGATATGTTTTTCCAGCATTTTTCGCTGGTCGTTAAAAATTCTCTCCACCAATGGAACGGCATCTTTGGGATCCTTTATTCCTTCGAGACCACTGTCGTGCACGCCGCGCATACCAAGGCTGTAGATGGCTTTGGTGGACTTGCTTTCCGCAACTCTTTTCTCCCAATAATCAAACACGGATTGCTGATTCGTTAGATAATTGAATTCGCCCATCGTTTCTTTACGCCATTCTCCTACATTGTTGCGCAACATGGGCTCGGCATGTGATGAACCAACAATGATGTCATAAGCCGCGGCGGTATCCTTGTTAAGTGGATAGTGAAAGAAAGCCTTCGTGCTTGGATGCATAGCAGGCCAGATGAGGTTAGCCTTCAGCCTGAGCAAGAGCTCAAATACTTTTGCATAGGTTTTTGGACCGATATCACCAGTTTCTGGTTCAAACGTTTTGGCCGCCCAGGGTTGCAATCCCCAGTCTTCATCATTGATAAAAATGCCGCGGTATTTTACAGACGGAGTACCGGCCATCGTTTCTGCACCTTTCAGGTAAAGGTTCAGTGATTTTTTCGGATGAACGTCGGCCCACCAGCTCCAGGGGGAAACACCCAGTATTTTCGAAAGTTCAAACACGCCAAAAGCCGTGCCTCTTGCGTCGCTGCCAAATATTACCAGTGTTCGCTGATTTCTGCCTGGCTCTGCTGGCAAAATTGAAATTCCAAAGTTTTCCCATTTGCCTTTCATAGCGGTTGAAGCGATTAATCCCAGTTTTGTCAGACTGTCGATATACCTTGACTTTCCCAAAGTGCCAATGAGAATGATGTCTTGATTTGAAGAAACTGCGTTATTGATCTGAGACACGCGTGATGTAATCAGAGCGATGTCCTGTGATAATGCTCTTGCAGCAATACCAACGACTTTTGCTTCCGTGCTATCATACAGGATGCCAGCGGTTTTTGTTGCTTCAACCACCCTGAAGGTCGCGCCGGTTCCAGACCGACTGATCTGAATTTTCTCTTTTTGGCTGAATGCAAAGAAAGAAATCAATAAGAGAAGAAATGTAAGCGCGGGTTTGCAGATTTTCATTTTATGGTTTGTGAATGGTCTCGTGCTTTTCGAGCATGGCCACATATTCTGCAATTTTTTTTGCCCTGGTTTCCGGTCTTTTTACCTGGATGGTTCTGAAGATAATGGCATATCTGTTGACCGATGAGATGGTTTTAAAAAATGCTTTT
>JACMLD010000366.1 GCA_014379785.1 Chitinophagaceae bacterium | reverse complement strand
CTTCATCGGGTTTTCGAAAAAGAATATGACATCGACCTTGTTGTCAAGCATCATGGCAGCCATTTGACTATAACCTCCGGCTTTCTCCATGGGCAGTGCAAAGACAGGTTTGTTGATGGTGCCTTCGAGCAGACTGGCGGTGCCGGATGTAGCGACGAGATTGTATTTTGAAAGGGCGGCACGATTGAAATACGACCATTCAATCACTTCCTTTCTTTTCTCGGTCGGAGCCACCACAGCGATGGTTCTTATTTGTTTTGAGTTGTTGTTTTTCATAAAAATCTTTTTGTGCGTGCACAGTGTTTCATCTGAATTTTCAGAGGAAGCAATCGTTGACATACACAAGGAAATCAGACTATCCTGACATGTTTTCCAGCGCGCAATACCTGTCCGAGCATGTTGAAGTCGGAAGCCTTTGGGGCGGAGATAAGTATCAGCTCGATGCCATGATCATCGGTGATATCATTCATCGACTGGACCGTTTCAGCTGTGGGGAATCGTTGCCTGAGTTTTCCGGCGTAAGCGGCATCCGTATTTTGAAAGTATAATTTCTTTATCTGGTATCCCTTCTCATTGGATATTCCAGCAACGTCAAATTCTTCTTCAGCGAAATAGTTTTCTAACAGTAACAGATTGTTAAACGTTTCCATAATTTTTCTCCTTTTTTCTTTTCGACAAACGTTCGAACAGCAAAGATACGTATTTTCGTTTAAACGATTAAACAGATGCCGGATCCGGGGTAACTTTCACATTATCTTATATAACAACTCTTTAGCACTGCCAGAATGAAGAAAAAAGTGTCGCTGAAAGATATTGCCCAGAAACTCGGAGTGTCCACTGCCCTGGTTTCCTATGTGCTGAACAACCAGAAGGAGGGAAGAATCGGCAAGGAAATAGCGGCGAAAATCCGAGATACGGCCGCAAGTCTCAATTACCGCGCAAACCTCATCGCCAGAAGTCTCAAGACAAATCGCACCAACACGATCGGACTCATCGTTGCCGATATTTCCAACCCATTTTTTTCTTCACTTGCCAGCATCATAGAAACCGAGGCAGAAAAACGCGGTTATACAGTCATCTTCGGGAGTTCACACGAAGACGGCAGCAGATTCGAAAAACTGGTGGATACATTTCTTAACAGGCAGGTAGATGGACTTATCATCGCTCCGCCTGCTAACTCTGAAAAACAGATACAGGAAATTCTTAAACAGGATACACCGCTGGTACTGGTGGACAGGTATCATCCATCCCTCAACACGAGTTTTGTGACACTCAATAATTTCCAGGCATCGGCAGATGCGGTTTCGCATCTTGTGAAATCGGGAAGGAAGCGGATTGGAATGATTACCTATGAAACAACGCTGTTTCATATTACGGATAGAAAGTCCGGCTTTCTGGAGACACTTAAAAAAAATGGATTGCCGGCGGATGAGACGCTGGTGAAAGAGATCGCAATGGACAATCGCCGGGAAGATGTAGAGAAGGCGGTGGAAGAACTCCTGCGTGGTGACTCTCCTGTGGATGCGCTGCTTTTTGCCACAAACCGCATTTCAGACTGCGCCGTCAAATACATCAATTCACTCGGAATAAAGGTGCCGGAATCGCTCGCCCTGGTAGGATTCGATGAGGCCGAATCGCTTGACCTGTTTCATGCACCACTTACCTATATCAGGCAGCCACTGCAAAAGATGGGAGATATGGTCACCGGTATGCTGGTCGACCAGATGAACGGCACCAGCACCATATCTCAAAAAGTGCTTCATGGCGAATTGATCGTCAGAAAATCTACCGGCTCACCGGATACCGTCAACTGATCTTTTTATAATTGACGACTGCGAGGGCGTTGAGGACTACTGCAAAACCCGCCGTTGCCAGTAAATGATTTACAAGCTGACCAGCTTCACTCCCTTTTAGGATGACCATTCGCATAACGGAAATCAAATAACTGACAGGATTGAACCTGACCACCATCCGGGCCCATTCCGGCATGCTGTCGACCGGTGTGAACAACCCGCCCATCAGAATAAAAATCATCATAAAGAAAAACATGATAAACATGGCTTGTTGTTGGGTATCGCAAAATGTAGACACCAGCAGGCCAAGGCCCAGCACGGCCAGAAGATAAATGGCAATGAAACCATAAAGGAGTAAAATACTTCCTTCTGGCACAATCCCATAAACCGCCCAGGAAACAATGAGCCCGATGGTAAAGACTATATTCCCAAGAATCCAGAACGGGATTAATTTGCCGAGTATGAAATGATGCTTTTTGATTGGGGACACATTGATCTGTTCGATAGTGCCGGTTTCTTTTTCTTTTACGATGTTTAATGCGGACAAAAATCCGCCAATCATGGTGACGAGTATCGCGAGGATACCAGGCACCATAAACACGCGGTAATTCAGCAATGGGTTATAGCGATTCAATACTGCGGATTCAATCACGGTTTCCGATGGATTAAAATCCCGGATGATGGCAGAAAGATAGGCGCCGCCCAGGTTAGCCTTTACGCCATTGATCGCATTGATGGATATTCCGGTCTTTTGTTTTCCTTCCCTTATGAGGTTGGATTCGAAATGTGCCGGGATCTCGAGTATAAGATCTGCCTTGTCGGTTTCTATCGATTTAAACGCCTCTTTGTAGCTGCTCTCATATGCAGCCATCCGAAAGTATCCCGATGCCACAATCGAGTTTACGAGTCTCTCCGAGTAAGCCGAGCGATCATTGTCGACCACAGCAAGGTTGATATTCTTCACTTCATAATCCGCTGCCAGCGGCAATACAATCAACTGAATCACCGGCATCACTATCACCATTGCAAGGATGGATTTGTTGCGAAAGATCTGTCTGAATTCCTTTCTGAGTAATATGATGATTGTTCTCATGCGAGTCTGATTTTAAAACTTTTGAGACTGATAAAAAGTAAAGCGGTCGTAATCCCGAGCAGGATCAGTGTTTCCTTCCAGATTTGTTCAATTCCGACGCCTTTTATCATGATAGATTTAACAATGATATAGTACCATTTGGCTGGAATGATATTGGAAATTATCTGCAGTGGTACCGGCATGTTCTCAATAGGGAACATAAAGCCGCTGAAAAGGATCGTTGGCAGCAGCATTCCCATCAAAGAAATCAGCATGGCCGTTTGCTGGGTCGATGTTTTGACTGATATAAAAATGCCAAGACTCAGACAGGTGATAATAAATAAGATGCTTTCCGCGAAAAGCAGCACCAGACTTCCTTTCACAGGAAGATCCAAAACAAATACGCTGAGCAGTACAATCGAAATCACATTTATTATCGACAGCACTAGATAGGGGATGGCTTTTGAAAGAATGACCATCATCGGTTTAAAAGGAGATACCAGGAGTATTTCCATTGTGCCGGTTTCTTTCTCCCGCACTATTGATACGGCAGTCATCATAACGCATACAAGCATGAGAACAAGAGCCATGACGCCGGGAACAAAATTCGGGGCTCCTTTCAGTTGCGGATTGTAAAGCATTCTCGTTTCCGGAAGTATTTTCAATGACGAGCTTGCCAGGTTCTGTTCGGTCGCATAATCCTGTACAATGGCATTTACATAATTGCTCAGTGTGGTGGCAGTGTTCGGATCAGAAGCATCTGTAATGATCTGTATTTTTGCTTTGTGCTCGTGCAACATGCTGGCATAAAACCCTGTGGGGATAACGATGATCAATTTCACTTTGCCGGCGCGCATACTCTCTTCGGGATCTGTACTGCCGGGCTCAGTAAACAGTTCGAAATATCTGCTCGCATCAATTTTAGAAGACAATTCAGCGGAAGCAATATCTTTTGCATGGTCCACTATCAATACCCTGGTATTTCTTACTTCATTTGTAAGTGCAAAGCCGAAAATCAGGATCTGCACCAGCGGCATTCCAAAAAGTATAAGAAGTGTTTTCTTATCTCTCAGTACATGGTAAAATTCTTTTCGGACAAATATGAGAAAGCGTTTCATGTTGAATTTTTTTATTCGCTCCGGCGGGCGTTTCGGGCGAGTTGATAGAATACGTCGTCCATTGAGCTGGCCTTGAAATATGTTTTAAGCGCAGAAGGGCTGTCCAGTGCAACGACCTTTCCGTCCACCATTATAGATACCCGGTTGCAGTATTCAGCTTCATCCATATAGTGAGTGGTCACAAAAATGGTGATGCCATTGGATGATGCTGTATAAATCAGGTCCCAGAACTGCCGGCGGGTGAGGGGATCGACCCCGCCGGTTGGCTCGTCGAGAAAAACGATGCGGGGGTCATGTATTACCGCTACAGAGAATGAAAGTTTTTGTTTCCATCCGAGCGGTATTGAGCCAACAAGCTTTTTCAGATGCGCCTGCAATCCCAGGTTTTGCACAAGCGCCTCTTTTTTCTCTGCAAGGTCTTTTCTTGAAAGTCCATAGATGCCTCCAAAAAAATCGATGTTTTCACTCACGGTCAGGTCTTCGTATAGTGAAAACTTCTGACTCATATACCCGATTTTTTTCTTTATCAATTCTCTTTCGGTGTAGATATCATAGCCGGCGATGGTTGCTTCTCCCGAAGTTGGAATCGACAATCCGCAAAGCATTCGCATGGCGGTCGTTTTACCGGCACCATTGGCGCCCAGGAAACCAAAAATTTCTCCCTTTCCGACTTCCAGCGTTATACTGTCCGCGGCGACGAAGTCACCGAATCGTTTGGTGAGCATCGAAGTTTTTATGATGGTGTCTTTCATGTCAATTTTTGAGCAGGTGGATAAAACAATCCTCGATGGTCGGCTCGACTTCCTTTATTTCCGGGTTGGCAATTCCGTTTGCTTTGAGGTAGGCGGACAGTGAATCTGTTGGGGCGGTTTCACTTTGGAAGGAAACGTGAGCCGATTCGCCAAATGCATAGCTTTCTTTCACAGAAGAGAAGCCTGCAAGCACTTTCAGCAGTAGAGGCATGGAGCCGGCCCTGACCGCCACCAGCGGATGGGGAAAACTTTTGGTCAGCTTCGCAGGTGTGTCAATCGACAGTATCTTACCAGATTGTATCAATGCGATTCGATCGCAGATGGCAGCTTCGTCCATATAAGGTGTGGAAACGACGATGGTGATATTGTTTTCTCGCAGGCGCGCCAGCATTTCCCAGAATTCTTTTCTCGATACCGGATCAACCCCGGTGGTCGGCTCGTCCAGAAAAAGGACCGTTGGTTTATGTATCAGCGCGCAGCAAAGAGCGAGTTTTTGTTTCATTCCACCCGATAGT
>JACMLD010000365.1 GCA_014379785.1 Chitinophagaceae bacterium | reverse complement strand
TACCAGTGTATAGCTTTTATCGATCTTTTCGAGCAGAAAACGGGTGGTCATACTGAGCACGAAAGAATACACAACTGCACTGATCGCAAGCAGATAAAAAAACTCCCTGTCAGCCAAAAACTGGCTGCCGAAGAAAAAACTGATAAACGAATCGGGAAAGATTACCACCGAACCCAGAAACGCCACCGACCCTATCATCGACAACTCATCCACGCGCAGACAGGTGATATCATTCAACATTTCCTTTACAAATGCCTGATGAATAATCCTCAACACACCCTTGAAGATCAGATAGAATTTCAATGCCACAAATGCCACCGTAACCTCCTCCTTATAGAAATAGGGGATGATCAGCAGCAGTCCCAGTCCAATGAAATAAAGCGATATGCCCACTACACCGAGCAATAAACTGCGCAGGTACAGATACAACGAACGCAAGTCGGGCCGCACAAAAAAAGGCACTCCCAGCAATTTACTGATATACATATCCGTTAGTAGGTACGACAAAAAAAGCCCGGCGATAAAAGCCCATACAACTGCACCAGGCTCAAAATAAACCGCCAGGATAATAATAGAATATGGAATAACACCCCTTAAAAAAGCCACAATTGATCCGGCAATGGGCCTGCCGGTAGCATATAAGGCATAATCACCACTCAACGAAAGAAGTGGGACGATCAAAAACACCAGGGAAGCAGGGTTGCCCAGGTCAATAAATACAAGCGGAAGCAGGATCAAGCCCAAAGTAAGGCGGGCCGACTGAGTCTGCCGATAAATCGGCTGCCAGTTTTCTGTCACCGCAATGCTCCGGATTGCCGCTGATTGGAGGCCCAGCGCAATGATATTTAACAATAACTGCAGGTTTGCATCAGCCTGCGCCAGGCCGGTAGTCTGTTCGAGCGAACTTTCCCTGGCAACCGTTTTTAGCACCCAAACGGAGAATGCCTGCCCCAAACCTGTAAAAAAACTTATAATAAAAAGCCTTTTGAGCATTCGCTGATTAATAATCTGTTAATAAGAATTTCTGGCCCATGCTTTGTATAACTCCACCTAACCGACAATCAATCAGTCTGATGGCCCGGTGTTAAGGATTTGTTGTACTACTGTAAATTGTCCCGTTCAGAATGCAACGTTATGAAAAACAATGTTGTCAACGACCTTTAGAGAATATGCACCAGGGTTCATCGCCTGAGATTACTTGCCGGATATCCTAATTTAAACAAAAAGAAAGAGCCTTATCATGTACTTACCGCAATCGACTAACCTTCGGCAAAAGAGGTTTGGTGAAGAAGAATTTTCGCTGAGTCCAACTTACAAAAAGAAATCAAGGACCTACCTTTTTGCCAAACGTGCATTTGATCTCACGCTTTCGCTCACCGTAACCATCCTTTTTCTCTGGTGGCTGATCCCCATCCTTGCAATTCTCATTAAACTTGACTCCCGTGGACCGGTTTTCTTTATGCAGAAGCGGGTTGGACTATACGGACGCACGTTTTACTGCCTGAAGCTCCGGACCATGGTGGTAAACAAACACGCCGACAGCCGCCAGGCTGAGAAGGACGACCCGAGAATCACCATGCTCGGCAATTTTCTCAGACTTTCCTGTCTCGATGAGCTTCCCCAGTTCTTTAACGTTATTTTAGGCCAAATGACAATTGTGGGTCCACGTCCACATATGATAAAAGATTGTGAAGAATTTACACGTCACGTGCCTGAGTACGCGCTGCGGGAACTGATGCGTCCCGGAATCACCGGTATGGCGCAAATCAAGGGCTACCGTGGCAAAACCACCAGTTTTTTTGATATCTTTCATCGTTTTCAGTGGGATGCGTTTTATGTACGCAATGCAAACTTTTTGCTTGATATTCGGATCATTCAGAAGACCTTTGCACAGGTGGTCGGAAGCATGCTCAAGCTGCTCAAAAAAACAGAAACCACCGAACCCAATTTTGCTGAATTGAAAAGAGCCTGATATGCTTCATTTCTCAATAGTGATAGTCGCTAAAGATGCCGCCCATAAAATCGGACGATTACTGAAAAGTGTCGAAGGCCTCAGCGACGATATCATTGTTTGTGATTCCGGAAGTTCAGACGATACCATGTCGATAGCACGCGAGTTCGGGGCATCGGTTTACAGCATTCAGTGGAAGGGTTATGGAAAATCAAAAAACAGGGCGGTAAGTTACGCAAAACACGACTGGGTACTCTCCCTCGATTCAGACGAAAAGATCGACAGCGAATTGTACAATACACTTTCCACATGGAAACCCGAAGACGATAACACCGTTTACCAGGTCCTTTGGAAAAATTTCTTTGGGGAGCGTTGGATAAAACATTCAGACTGGGGCAGCGACTGGAAGAACAGGCTTTTCAATAAAAAGATCGCCAACTGGGACGACTCCGTTGCGCATGAAGACATCATTTCAAACCAGAAACTTTCCTATAAAAAGTTGTCTGGTTACCTGGAGCACTATTCTTTTCAGCATCCGGATGAATACATCTCCAAGATGATGAACTCCGCGCGTCTTACAGCATACAAATACCACAAGCAAAACAAGAAAAGCACCGTCATGCACCTTGTATTTTCGCCCGCTGTATGCTTTATAAAAAGTTATCTACTGCGCGGTGGATTTCTCGATGGTGGCAAAGGATGGCTGATTGCAAGGACTTCTGCATACTATACATACATGAAATACCAGCTGCTCTGGAAGCTAAACCGCAATCAGCAGGTAAGCGGCACCGCGACCACTTCTTTTCCTCCTGTTGTCCACTCCATAAAAATGAATAGGGTGAGTTAACACCTTATCTTTGGGCAAAATTGAAAACATGCTCAAAATTGGGGTCTTTGGTGTGGGTCATCTGGGAAAATTTCACTTAAACAACTGGAAAGAAATCAAAGGCGTGGAAATCGTTGGATTCTACGATCCAAGTGATGTAAACGCCCAGGAAGTGAGTGAAAAATACCAGATAGCACGTTTTCTCGATCCCGAAAGACTGATGGATGCCTGCGACGCCTGCGATATCGTTGCCCCCACCAACCACCATTTTGCGCTCTGCGAAAAAGCGATCAAAAAAGGAAAGCATGTTTTTGTAGAAAAGCCACTCGCCAATACAATGGAAGAAGCACGAGCCCTGGTAAAGCTGGTGAAGGAATCCAATGTGAAAATGCAGGTGGGCCATGTGGAACGATTCAATCCCGCTTATATCGCCGCACAGTCTCTCCAGCTCAATCCGATGTTTATAGAAGTGCACAGACTTGCGCAGTTCAATCCAAGAGGCACAGAGGTCAGCGTCATCCTCGACCTCATGATCCACGACATCGATATTATTTTAAGTCTTGTGAAAAGTGAAGTGAAATCAATCTCCGCGAGCGGCGTAGCCGTGATGACAGATACCCCGGACATTGCCAACGTCCGCATCGAATTCAACAACGGCTGTGTGGTAAACCTCACCAGCAGTCGGATCTCGATGAAAAAAATGCGGAAGATGCGTTTCTTTCAGAAAGACGCTTATATCGGCATCGATTTTCTGAATAAAAAAACCGAGGTGATAAAATTGAAAACGCCACAGGACCTCGACGCGTTTTCATTCGACCTAGATACACCGCATGGCAAACGCACCATCGCCATGATCAATCCGCTTGTTCCGGAGGTGAACGCGATAAAAATGGAACTGGAAAAGTTCCGCGATGCCATCGTAGACAATACCCCCACATTGGTAAGCGAAGTGGATGGCTACCGCGCGATGGACATTGCCCATCAGATCATCAATAAGATAAAAAATCTTTCCATTAACAGTTAGTCTGGATGCCCCCGCAGCGAAAAATCCATATTGGCTGGTACGCGATCAGCGATTATCTCGCTGCTGCACTGACATGGATACTATTTTATATCCTTAGAAAAAATATGCTGGCGGAAGAATTCTATTATGCCGGCAAACTCGATCTCAACAACCGTTTCATCGTCGGTGTAACCCTTTTGCCGTTGCTATGGGTCATATTTTATTTTCTCATCGGCAGTTACAATTCACTTTATAAAAAATCAAGGCTCAACGAAATCTCGAAAACATTTTTCTCCAGCCTCATTGGCTGCACGATTATTTTCTTCATCATTATCCTCAACGATTCCGACCATTCCATTCAATATTATTACCGTGTTTTCGCTGCATTCATTGTGATGCAGTTTCTCCTAACGGCCATGGGCAGGTGGATTTTACTGCATATGGCCAAGTCGCAGATGCTTAAAGGAAAGGTCAGGTTCAACGCCATACTTGCCGGGGACCACAAAACCTCGGCACAGATATTCAACAATACCCAAAAAAACATGCGCAACTCTGGCATTTATTACGCCGGTTTTGTGAGTGATCAGAAAAATGGACTTTCCGCATTTCTGCCCTGGCTGGGACCGATGGCGGAACTGGAAACCATCATAGACAAAGAAGACGTGGAGCTGGTTATTGTTGCCATGGACAATTCTGAGCGAAAAGACGTGGAGTCCATCATCAGCCGGCTAAGCGATAAAGAGGTAGATATCAAAATTCTGCCAAGCACACTCGATATCATTGCCGGCACTGTTCGGACGGCCAATATACTGAGCCCGATTTTTACCGATATCCGGACCGGACTTATCCCGGAATGGCAGCAAAACATCAAGCGCTTCCTCGATATCTTCATCGCTACATCAGGCCTTATATTTTTGTCACCATTGATGGCCTATATCGCGCTGCGGGTGCGGTTTTCATCAAAAGGGCCTGTGCTGATTGCGCAGCAAAGAACAGGATACAAAGGCAAACCCTTTTATCTGCACAAGTTCAGATCCATGTTTTACGATGCCGAGAAAGCCGGTCCCGCACTCTCCAGCCACAATGATCCCCGTATAACCATCTGGGGGAAAACCATGCGGAAATGGCGTCTGGATGAACTTCCGCAGTTGTGGAATGTGCTGATTGGCGAAATGAGCCTGGTGGGACCGAGAGCGGAACGACCACATTATATCGAGCTGATCAGTCAGAAGGCGCCCTATTTCAAATACCTTCTCAAAGTGAAGCCGGGATTAACCTCCTGGGGCATGGTACAATTTGGCTACGCCGAAAACGTGGATGAAATGATCGAAAGAATGCAGTACGACCTGATCTATATGGAAAATATTTCTCTTGCCCTCGATTTCAAAATCATGCTGCATACCCTCAGGATCATTTTCATGGGTAAAGGAAGATAGATTATTTTTGATCAAACAACCCATCTTGCTAAAACCGGTTTTGCTTTTTCTTGTATGCGCTGTGTCAGGCGTTCCTGCATTTTCTCAGTCTTACTGGCAACAGCAGGTCAACCATCTGATCGATGTGACCCTGGTGGACAGTACGCATGAACTGAATGGTTTTGAAAAGATCGAATATTACAACAACTCGCCCGACACACTTGATTTTATCTGGTTTCATATCTGGCCCAATGCATTTAAAAATGACCGCACGGCATTCAGCGAGCAAAGACTTCAGAACAATAAGACTGATTTTTATTTCAGCAAAAAAGAAGAGCGGGGATATATCAATCGCCTCGATTTTAAAGTAGATGGACTGAGCGCCGAACTCGAAGACCATCCTCAGCATATAGATATCTTAAAACTGATTTTGCCCGCGCCGCTGTTACCAGGAAAGATGGTCAATATCAGTACTCCTTTCCATGTGCAGCTGCCACGCAATTTTTCGCGCGGCGGACATGTGGGCGATAGTTACCAGGTCACCCAATGGTATCCGAAGCCGGCCGTGTATGACAAAAATGGATGGCACCCTATCCCCTACCTCGACCTGGGAGAATTTTACAGCGAATTCGGCAACTACGACGTGCGGATAACCGTTGCCGCTAATTATGTGGTTGCCGCTACCGGAGAATTGCAGGATGAAAGCGAGCGGGCATGGCTTAACACCAGACGCGAATTTAACTGGGTGCCGCTTGTGACGAAGAAGCTGGTGAAAACAAAGTCGCGCCGATATCAGAAAAAAATCGTGCAGGACTACCCCGCGTCCTCCGGCGAAATGAAAACCATTCAGTTCAAACAGTCACGTATACACGATTTTGCATGGTTTGCAGACAAACGCTTTCGTGTGAAGGCTGACAGCATGGTGGTCGCAGATGGCCGGACTGTAAAACTGTTCAGTTATTTTTTACCAGCCTCTGCAGCTCAATGGGATAACAGCATCTCAGATATCAGGGAAGCCGTCAGAACAAGGAGCGAACTGGTCGGCCCATATCCTTATGGTTCCGTTTCTGTGGTGGAGGCAAAGATGGGAGTGGATGGCGGTATGGAATATCCCATGATTACCAGTATCTCCCCTGTCTCGGACAAAGGCACACTGACTTCGGTGATCGGTCATGAGGTGGGACATAACTGGTTTTACGGTATACTCGCTTCCAACGAAAGAAAACATGCGTGGATGGATGAAGGCATGAACAGTTATTATGATGACCGGACAAGAAGCCAGACCGCGGGTAAAGGACTGGATGACCTGCAGGATCTACTTCTGGAAGGTCTTTACAGTATACACAAAGATCAGCCGATAGATATTCGCTCAGAAGAATACAGTCCGCTCAACTACGGCGTTATTTCCTATACAAAGACCGCGCAGTGGATGAAAAATCTGGAACTGCAACTGGGCAGGCCCGTATTCGATTCAATGATGAAGGGATATTTTGAAAAATGGAAATTCAAACATCCATATCCCGAAGATTTTAAATCTGTGGCAGATAGCATCGGTAAGCAAAATCTGGACAGCTGGTATTCTTTGAAAGACAGAACTGGTGCACTGGAAACTGGTAAAAGCAAAAAGATCAGACCCGCATTGTTTTATGGCCAGGATTATAAGAAATTCCATTATATCAACGTCATGCCTGCCATTGGCGTTAATAAGTACGACAAGTTCATGATCGGAGCAGCGATTCACAATTACCAGGTAGTGATGCCAAAGTTCCGCTTTCTCGCAATTCCTCTTTATGCCACAGGCAGCAAGCAATTTAACTATCTGGCGAGAGCTTCCTATGGATGGTATCCGGGCGGTCTGCTGTATCGTGCGGAAATCGGTCTGGCAGCAGCCAGATTCTCCACGGATGAATTCACCCCTGCAGGAAAAGAAAAAATCATCCTCGGATTCAGAAAATTGGCCCCCTTCGCCCGCATCACATTTAAGGAAAGTCATGCGGGCTCACAGAAACAAAAGTATATCCAGTTCAGGACATATTTTTTTAATGAGGACAATCTGCTATTCAGAACACAGATAACCGGTACCGACACCATGGATATTGTTGAAAAAGTAAAATCATCGCGGTATCTGAACCAGTTGAAATTCGTGGTTGAAAATGACCGGGCCCTTTATCCATATAGTGGTGAATTACAGGTAGAGCAGGCTTCGCAATTTATCAGGGCAGCATTTACAGGAAGCTATTCTCTCAATTATCCGGGTGAGGTCGAAGGTGGATTGAAGGCCAGATTTTTCGCGGGCAAATTTCTATACACCGGTTCGAAGACGTTTTCAAAACAATTCGAAACGGACAGGTATCACCTCAACCTCACCGGTGCCAATGGTTACGAGGATTACACATACAGCACTTATTTTGCGGGAAGGAATGAGTTTGACGGCGGGCTGAGTCGCCAGATCATGCAAAGAGACGGAGCCTTCAAAGTGCGTACAGACCTGCTCAGCAGCAAAATCGGCAAGACAGATGACTGGCTGTCTTCGTTGAACCTGGTGGCCGATATTCCCATCAAGTCGAATGCACTGCATGCGAAAAGTCCATTGAAAATATTCGTCGATATCGGCACCTATGCGGAAGGCTGGAAAAAAGATGCACCCACAGCGCGCTTTTTATTCGATGCGGGTCTGCAACTCTCAATTCTCAACGAAACAGTAAATGTCTATATGCCCATCATCTATAGCAAAGAATTTTCTGATTATTTCCTTTCCACCCTTGGTTCCAAATCTGTGTTTAAAACCATTTCTTTCAGTATAGATGTTCAGAATTTTAAACCCCGCAGATTGATTCCGCAACTCATCTTCTAGTTTGAAACCCGAATACCTACGATACGAAGAAATAGACAAATTGCGCTGGGATGAATGTATAGCGAATGCTACTAATGGTCTGATATATGCGCAGTCTTTTTATCTGGATGCGTTTTCGCCTCAATGGGCGGGCCTGGTCCTGAACGATTATGAAGCAGTGATGCCTTTGACCTGGAAAAAAAAATACCGCATCGGTTATCTTTATCAACCGGCGTTCACACAACAGGGCGGCATTTTTTCGAAGAACCCGCTACATGAGGAGACGCTGAAATCTTTTTCAGATGGTGTGCTGGAAAATTTTCGTTTCGGAGAATTTGCTTTGAATGCCGACAGGTTTCACGATATATTAAGTGAACATATCTCTCCGCTGAATAACTACCTGATTGACCTGGGAAAAGATTATGGTTCACTCGGTAAGCAGTACCTGCCGGGTTTTTCAAAAAGCCTCAGAAGGATAAAAAAATTCAACCTTAAATATGCCAGCTCTTCAGATTTCAATGCGGCCGTTGATCTCTATCAAAACCTCTATAGCAAAAGATTGCCGCATATGAAAGACGATGTCTTTCTTTCATTTAAAAAAGTTTGCGAAAAATTGTCGCTGACCGGCCAGGTCATCATCCGGCAGGCCTTTGCTGAGAACGGACAACTGGTCGCGCTGGTATTATTGCTCAATGATGGCAAACGTCTCTACAACCTGGTTTCCTGTATTACCAAAGATGGCAAAACACTGGAGGCGAATTACTTTCTGTACGACAGGCTGATTGAAGAGTTCGCCGGCAGCGGTTTGATCCTTGACCTCGAAGGTTCAGACCAGGCGGGCGTTGCAAAGTTTTATGAAAAAATGGGTGGGGTGAACCAGCCCTATGGGTTTGTCAGATATAATTTTCTTCCTCCCCTGATAAAGCTGCTGAAGAAATAAAACCTATTTCACAATCGAAAAAAATCCCTCTCCTTTCTGAATGGCATAGTGATGAAAATCGCTGAGCTCTTCATCGGTAAGATATTTCACCTGAAAGCCCGCTGCCTGCAGCCGCAAAATGTAGTCGTGCAACTGATAGATTCGTACATGATCTTTTTGTCCGAATAAGGCGGATTGCTTTGCCGGATCCTTTATAGCAGGTTCTTCAATGGTATTGTTGATATGCGCAGAAAACGGGACCTGTAAAATGGCCCTGCCGCCGGTTTTCAGGACCCTGAATATTTCCCGCATAGCGAGTCTGTCGTTTGGGATATGCTCCATGATATGATTGGCGATGACCAAATCAAAGGTCCCGTTTCCAAACTCCAGGGCAGTGGCATCTGAATGTCTGATTTGCGGGTCAATAAAACGGTAAAATCCCGGTTCCAGGTCACCGGAAATCACTTCTGCCTGACCAGCAAGCCAACGATATAGTTTTTCTTCCGGCGCAAGAAAGAGGATTTTCTTTTTTTCAGGAAATTCTGATTTTTCTATCATCAGCCTGACCAATCTTTCTCTTGCAGTACTCAGGCAATTTGGACAAATAATATTTTCTCCGTAGCCGGATAACACCTTATTTCTCGCCAGTGCTTCGGCATCTGCACCCGGTGGATCCCAGGACTCAAATTTCGAATAGGAAGACCCGCAAAAATTGCAGGTGAAGCCACTTCCTTTGAATGGTTCAAATTTTTTCTTCAGATTGCGTTTGCGGAGATTGGCGATGATGCGGGTATAGCTACCCTGCAGTGGATAATAGAAATTGGTTGTACGTAGAATCTGTTTCAGGATGGACTTGATCATGGCTGATTATTCAAAACCTCGTTCTTCCAG
>JACMLD010000364.1 GCA_014379785.1 Chitinophagaceae bacterium | reverse complement strand
TAGAAAAACATTGAATGAAAACGGCTATTACCTCATGGGCGCATTGTTCTTTGCATTCATGGGATTTGTACTCTACAGAGTAGGAGCCAAAAGAAATAAACCGCTGATAGATTAATTGTTTTTGAAAGGAACAACCATGTCGAAAGATGGAATATTAACCTCGAACAGCTTTTTGCTGGCGAGGTTTTCCATTTCATAGGTGCCTGTCATGCGACCCATTTCAGTGCGCAGATTGCACCCGCTGACATACTGATATTTTTCACCCGCATTGAGGATCGGTTGTACGCCCACCACGCCTTCGCCTTCTACCTCGCGGTGCTGACTGTTGCTGTCAAATATATGCCAGTGTCTGCGATGAAGCTTTACAGGAAATGCGTTTTGATTTTCGATGGTGATTCTGTAGGCGAACATATATTCAGACTGTAGTGGATTGCTATAGTCCGGTTGGTAGAATGTTTCTACACTTATTTCAATGCCTTCGGATACTTTGGAAACCATCTGAATATATTTGCATGGTGAAGTTAAGAAAAAACCAGCCTAACTTCGTAAATATCAACTCAAAAAACAGTACCATGAAGATAGCGGTTGCAAAAGGAGATGGCATAGGTCCGGAAATTATGGACGCAGTGCTGAAAATATTTGACGCGAATCAAGTCCCCCTCGAATACGTTACAGTTGATATGGGTAAATGGGTGTTTGACAAAGGCTTCAGCAACGGCATGACGCCGGAGTCGCAGCATGTCATCGAAGATCTCGGCATCTTATTCAAGGGGCCGATGGAAACACCAAAGGGGAAAGGAGTAAAAAGTGTGAATGTAACGGCCAGAAAAACATGGAACACCTATGCCAATAAACGCGTCTTCCAGACACTTTTTGGAGTAGACACGGTTTTCAGCAAGGCAGGTATTCCGATCGACATCACCATCGTCAGAGAAAATATAGAAGATACCTATGGCGGTATTGAACATATGCTGACACATGATGTGGCGCTCAGTCGCAGATTTATTACACGTCCCGGCAGTCTCCAGGTCATCAAGTATGCATTTGAAATGGCGAAGAAGAAAAATGCAAAACGGATCACCTGCGGACACAAGGCGAACATCATGAAGATTACCGACGGACTTTTTCTGGAATGTTTTTATGAGGTGGCCAAAGAATATCCTGAGTTAAAAGCGGATGATGTGATCGTTGATGATCTCTGTATGAAACTGGTGACGCGCCCGGATTATTTTGATGTGGTGGTTCTCACCAATCTGCAGGGCGACATCGTTTCAGATCTTTGTGCCGGGCTGGTGGGAGGTTTGGGTTTTGCGCCTTCAGCGAATATTGGTGATCATATCTGCATTTTTGAGGCGGTGCACGGCACTGCTCCGGACATTGCAGGAAAAAACATTGCCAATCCCACTGCGCTTCTTCTGAGCGGCATAACGATGCTTCGACATCTTGGATTTATGAGGAATGCAGCAACAATTGAAAACGCATTGCTGTATACACTCGAAAACGGAATACATACGGGCGACTTTGGCGACAAATCGATAAAGTCAGTCAACACCACCCAGTTTGCAGAAGCCATCATTTCCAATCTAGGCAAAATGCCGGTGCATGGCGCCAAGCCGATGCTGGAGAATATGACAATGACGCCCACGAATTTCAAGCTGGACAAAAATCCGATGCTTGTATCCAAAGAAATGGAGGATGAGCAGATTGCCGGGGTAGATCTGTTTATTGAAAGTTCAGAGCAGCCCGAGATGATCGCAAAAAAATGCGAGCGTCATGCAGGGGTTAAATTTAAAATGGTCAGCATCAGCAACCGCGGCACGCAGGTATGGCCTACCGGTTCCGTATACACGAACCTGGTGAATCAATACAATGTAAGATTTGAAAGTCTGGACGGCGAGCCGTTGAATCAGCAGGATGTGATTGGTCTGTACGTAAGCCTCAGTGGTAATTTCAAAATCTGTTCTTCCGAATTACTCAATATGTGGGGGGATAAAAAAGCTTATAGTCTGGCGCAGGGGCAGTAGGGAGATGAGGGAGAATGAGGGAGAATGAGGGAGATGAGGGAGAATGAGGGAGAATGAGGGAGAATGTGGAGGAATGTGGAGGAATGTGGCTCGCTTCGCTCGCTAATGTATTGCCCGCACGCACACTGTCATTTCGACTCCCATCGCGCCTGCCCCGATTCGATCGCTGGAAGCGATGAGGGTGGAGAAATGACTGGCATTCGCGAGCGCGAGTATGCTCAGAAAAGTGTGTCAATTTAAAAATCTTAAATTGACATTACGATGGAAGAGAAAAGATTTGATTTTGAAGCCTTTGTCCGCCAGGCTGGGGAACAACTGCGGTCAGGTAAGCCTCTAACTGGTGCTGATGGGGTTTTCACTCCGTTGCTTAAGCAGATTATCGAAGCCTCGCTGGAAGGAGAGCTTGATAACCATCTTGCTGAGACCAGGAAAGGAGAGAAAAATCGACGCAACGGCCACGCACAAAAAAATATCCAAAGCTCGTTGGGCGGCTTTGATATTTTTTCCCCACGCGACCGCAATGCGACGTTTGAACCCCAGACAGTCAATAAACGTAAGCGGGTTATCAGTGAGGACATTGATAAGAAGATCATTGGATTATATGGAATGGGTTTATCCTATTCCGATATCCAAAAACACCTCAAAGACATTTACGATTTTGATATCTCCGATGGTACTCTCACAGCCATCACGGACCGCATCATTCCTGCTATCAAAGAATGGCAGAATCGGCCACTGGAGAGTGTTTACCCAGTCATCTGGCTGGATGCAATACACTTCAAAGTACGCCATGAAGGTGTTGTAAAGACCAAAGCGATTTATTCTGTACTGGCGGTGACTACCGATGGTCAAAAGGAAGTGATTGGGATCTATTTTGGAGAAAACGAAGGCAGTGCATTTTGGCGAAGTGTGTTGAATGAACTGAAAATACGAGGTGTGAAAGATATCTGCATTGCTTGCATCGATAATTTAAAAGGTTTTGGGGATGCTATTGAAGATGTGTTCCCTGCCACAGAGGTCCAGCTGTGCCTGGTACACCAGATGCGTAACTCCATGAAGTTCTTACCTTACAAAGACCTTAGAGCATGTGTCAACGACCTGAAGAAGATATACAAGGCAGTCAATGCTGATATGGCCCTGCATTACCTTGGCGAGGCCGAAGTCAAGTGGGGTCTGAAGTATCCCTCTATCTTTAAAAGCTGGCGCTCCAACTGGGAACGACTATCCAGGTTCTTTAACTACACTCCGGCTATCCGGAGAATCATCTATACCACCAACCCGATAGAAAGCTATCATCGGATGGTTCGAAAGGTTACTAAAACAAAAGGCGCCTTCAGTTCTGAAGACGCCATTGTAAAACAGATTTATCTTGCAACTATTAATGCAAATACGAAATGGAAAGGAGTGACACTAGGATGGACAGCGATCAGAAATGAGCTTGACCAATATTTTGGAGAACGCATGGAAAAAAATGACACACTTAACTAAGCAGACCCGAAAATGTGTCACGTGCAGTCATTTCGACTCCCATCGCAAAGCGATGCGGGCGGAGAAATCCCCAGCTATTACTTTTGACTTTCGAATAACCGGCCGGGGATTTCTCCGCTCACTTCGTTCGGTCGAAATGACTGCCCCAGCCACATTCTTCACATTGCGCGAAGCGCGTCACATTCATCACATTCTACCACATTCTCCCTCATTCTCCCTCATTCCCCCTCATTCCCCCTCATCTTTATCAAACACCTTCTTATAAATCTCCGGAATCCGCTTCACCCATACCAGCTCCTTGATCTTATCACGCGCTTCAATACAAGGTGAGCCGAAATATACTTTTCCTTCTTCGAGATCGCCGGGTACACCGCTCTGTGCATACACCACGGCATTGTTATTAATCTTAAGCGTCTTATTCACTCCCACCTGTCCCCACAACGTAACACC
>JACMLD010000363.1 GCA_014379785.1 Chitinophagaceae bacterium | reverse complement strand
GGTGCATTTCTGCGAAAAAGGAAATGGCTATATGGTGCTCGAGAGAAAGTTTTTGATGGAAGCCTCCGAAGGCGCGCTGATTCACAAGCAGGTTGATGTGGAATAGGGGAGGGTGACCGTCATTTCGACCGAGCGCAGCGAGTGGAGAAATCCCCCACCGCTGTCAGGGATCCCAACTCCGGTCGGCTGGGGATGTCTCGGCTTCGCTCGACATGACGGTCATTTCGACAACTCCGGTCGGCTGGGGACCCCTCGGCTGCGGGGTGACGGCACCCTAAACAAACTCCACCAGATAAAAATTCTTTTTACCCCTTTGCGCCAGAATATATTTTCCGTGTAACAACAATTTGCTGTCTACCAGTAATTGGATGTCCTCCACCTTGGTTCTGTTGATGCTTACGCCACCCGCCTGCACATTCTTTCTTGCATCACCCTTGCTTCCGAAAACACCGGTTTCCGCCAGAAAACTGACAATGTCTATTCCAAGCCTGGAAGCCGGGAACTGGAATTTCACAACACCTTCCATGCCTTCCAGATCCTCTATGCTGAGACTCTCTGCCGGTGCTTTCTGGTTGGCAAACAGTTTTTCGGTTGTCTCAACAGCTTTCAGGTATTCCGCTTCGCCGTGCACATACACTGTCAGTTCCCTGGCCAGCGTTTTCTGCAACAGCCGGGCTGACGGATTCTCCGCAGTTGCTTTCAGCAAACTTTCGATCTCGTTTTTTGGAAGAAAAGTGAAAATCTTTATCCATGATTCTGCATCCGAATCCGCGGCATTCAGCCAGAACTGGTAAAATTGGTAAGGGGTGGTACGTTCCGCATCCAGCCAGATATTGCCTTTTTCGGTTTTTCCAAATTTGCCGCCATCGGCTTTTTTTATCAGCGGACAGGTAAAGGCGAAGGCCTCACCCCCGGATTTGCGACGGATAAGTTCCGTGCCGGTGGTAATATTGCCCCACTGATCACTTCCACCCATCTGCATTTTGACATTTTTATGGGTGTATAGCCAGTAAAAATCATAACCCTGCATGAGCTGATATGCAAATTCGGTGTAACTGATACCTGTTTCTCCCTCGATGCGTTTGCGCACGCTGTCCTTTGCCATCATATAATTGACAGTCAGATACTTACCTGCGTCCCGCAAGAAACCGATAAAAGAGATGTCTTTAAACCAGTCAAGATTGTTGACCAACTCAGCAGCGTTTGACCTGGCAGGATCAAAATCTATAAAACGTTGCAACTGAGCACGTACACCAGCCACATTCCTGCCCAGCTGCTCTTCGTCCAAAAGGTTTCTTTCCTCACTTTTTCCGCTTGGGTCGCCAATCATCCCCGTTGCCCCGCCAATAAGCGCCATGGGCTTGTGCCCTGCGCGCTGAAAATGCACCAGCAGCAGAATGGGAACCAGGCTGCCAATATGAAGACTCTCCGCAGTAGGGTCAAAACCAATATATGCCGTGGTCATTTCCTTTTTTAACTGGTCTTCAGTACCCGGCATAATGTCCTGTACAAGGCCCCTCCAGCGCAGTTCTTCTAACAAATTCATTGTATTCAAGTAATTTGCGCAAAAGTAGTTGATTCTGAATACAGCATCAGCGGAAACAGGCAATAATTTCGTACCAAAACCGTTACCTATCCTTACCGGTGTTTCGTCCGTATATACTCAGTGAGTCGCGCATAGAAAACCGGATCCAATATCAATGAAAAGATTTTTTCAAATTGCTTATACTGAAAATTGCTTTGATGAAAAACTTTAAACCGCTGTTGATCGGCGCCCTTATTTTTTCGGGATTGGGAACGCACGCCCAGTTTCGAAAATATTCCAATGAATTTCTGAATATTGGTGCAGGGGCTCGCGGACTGGCAATGGGCAGCGCGCAGATAGCTTCAGTAAAAGACGGCAGCTCCGGTTACTGGAATCCTGCCGGTCTTGTCAACGTAAAAGAATATCCACAGGTAAACCTGATGCATGCCGAATATTTCGCGGGCATCGGAAAATATGATTACCTCTCTCTGGCTGTTCCAATCAGTGGTGGCAAAAGAACCCTCGGACTTTCCGTCCTCCGCTTCGCGGTAGACGATATCCCCAATACCATTTTTCTGGTGGAGCCCGATGGCACCATCAACTTCGACAATATCACCACCTTCTCGTCTGCAGATTATGCATTCCTGATTTCCATGGCTCAGCAGGTG
This sequence comes from Chitinophagaceae bacterium, assembly GCA_014379785.1. GTDB lineage: Bacteria > Bacteroidota > Bacteroidia > Chitinophagales > Chitinophagaceae > JACMLD01. The sequence continues at coordinate 9,692 of JACMLD010000363.1, read as the reverse complement.
AAAGTGAAAAAGACCCACACCATGAATGTGGGAATCAACGCAAAAATAATTCACCGCAAAGCCGGTGAATTCGCCACCGCATGGGGCTTCGGCTTTGATGCAGGTATACAGTACGAAACATCCAAATGGAAACTCGGACTGATGGCAAGAGATATCACCACCACATTCAATGCCTGGTCATACAGCCTGAATGAAAAGGTGCGCGAAGTGTTTTACCTGACACAAAATGAAATTCCCGTTCGCTCAACCGAACTCACGGCGCCAAGATTGATAGCAGGCGCTGGTTATAATTTCAAAATAAACTCATCGGTAAACCTGCTTGCAGAAGCCAATGTGGACTTCACATTTGACGGACGCCGCAACACTGTTATATCTTCGAAAGCAGTAAGCATCGATCCAAAACTCGGACTCGAAGCATCTGTAAAAGATGTGTTCTTTGTCCGCGCAGGCATCAATAATTTCCAGAAAGCGCTTGATGACGATGATTCTTCCAACACAAAAAAAGTGTGGATATATCAGCCAAGCGTTGGTGCAGGCTTCCGCATTTCAAACGTGCAGATTGATTACGCTTTCACCAATCTGGCCAATCAGTCAAACCCTCTCTATACCCATATTTTTTCGCTTAAGCTTGATTTGAAAAAGAAGCAAAAGAAATAAACCTATGAGAAAATTATTTACACTTATCCTCATCATCAGCGCTGCCACGGGTTATGCCCAGCAGTTCAACAATGAATGGATAGATCCCAATAAAACATATTATAAGTTCAAGAGTCCAAGAACCGGGCTTTTCCGCATCAGCCAGGCAGCCATCAATTCGATTGGCCTGGGTGCCACGCCGGTCAACCATTTCAAACTTTTCCGCAATGGAAGAGAGGTGGCACTTTATACGTCAGTAAACAGTGGTGCGCTGCCAGCCAACGGATACATCGAATTCTGGGGCGAAAGAAATGATGGCAAACCCGACCGCGTCATGTACCGTGATCCGAATTACCAGCACCACGAAAAATACAGTTTACAAACAGATACGGTTGTCTACTTTCTTACTGTCCACACCACATCTGCCAACCTTCGTTTTACGGAAGTTGCCAATGATGTAGCCGGCAACGCACTGCCGGCCGAAACTTATTTCATGCACACCCTGGGCCGATACTTTCATGAAAGAATCAATCCGGGTTTTGCTGCACCTGTTGGTGAATATGTGTACTCATCGTCTTATGACGTTGGTGAAAACTGGAGTACAAACGAAATTTATCCGCTGGCACCCCGACAGGATGACCAGGCAAATCTGTTTCCTTACCTGGGCGCAGGCATCGGCGGTACGCTCAAATTTGGCGCTTCCGGAAATGCACTGAATTCAAGGAAAATCAGTGTCAGACTCAATAACACGCAACTGATTGATACGATATGCGATTATTTCAACGAAGTAAAAGCGACCGTTCCCTTTCCGATTGCATTGCTCAATACAGGAACTTCAAGCACAGTCTTCAAAAGCGTTTCCTCCGATACCACAAACGACCGCTTTGTTGTTTCGCATTACGAACTCAACTATCCCAGGTCCTTTAATTTTGGCGGAGCGACCAACTTCCCTTTTAAACTGGAAGCCAGAAATAACGGTTACTATTTAGAGATCACCAATTTCAGCGCAGGCTCCCCGGTACCCGTACTCTATGACCTTACTTACCAGGAAAGATACATTGCAGATGTATCCACGCCCGGGATGCTCAAATTTGCTGTTTCCGGCGGCACGTCCGACAGAGACATGCTTCTCGTGAGCGAAGACCCTTCAAACATAGCAACGGTTGATGCTTCACAAATCGTGACAAAGAACTTTGTAAACTTTAATAGTCCGGCCAATCAGTCCAACTATATCATCATCTCCAATCCGATTCTTTACAGCGGTCCAAACGGTTCAAATCCTGTAGAGGAATACAGAATCTATCGCTCTTCTGCAACAGGTGGAGGATACAATGCTAAGATTGTTGACATCAACGAACTGGTAGACCAGTTTGCGTACGGTATAAAAAAACATCCGCTCTCCGTTAAAAACTTTCTTCGTTTTGCCCGGGCAAAATTTGCAGCTACTCCGCAATATGCGCTGTTGATAGGTCGCGGTATTTCATACAACGAATACTATCCTACACAGGGTAATCCTATTTCTGATCGTCTCAACCTGATACCGACCTTCGGATGGCCGGCATCTGACAACCTGCTTGGTTCGGCAGACGGTGCGAATCCGGTTACACTGACACCCATCGGAAGGATCGGTGCGATAAGTCCTGTCGAAGTAGCCGACTATCTCGAGAAGGTAAAAGAATACGAGTCAGCACAACAGAATAGTCCGAATACCATTGCTGGTCGCGGCTGGATGAAAAACATCATGCAGATCACCGGTGCGAGCGACAGCTACCTCGGCACCGTGCTTTGTAATTATATGGAGACCTACAAGCAGATCATCAAGGATACGCTGGTGGGTGCCAATGTTTCGATCTTCTGTAAGAACTCAACAAATCCCGTTGAGCAGCTTTCAAACGAAAAAATTGCCGAACTTTTTGAAGAAGGTCTCAGTCTCATCACATACTTCGGTCACTCATCTTCAACAACGCTGGAGTTTAATATAGACAACCCACAGAACTATAACAACCAGGGTAAATATCCGGTGTTCTCGGTGAATGGATGTAATGCAGGAAACTTCTTCACATTCACACCACAGAGATTGTCGTTTAACGAAACACTGTCTGAGAAATTTACGCTTGCTAAACAGCGTGGTGGTATCGCTTTTATCGCTTCTACCCATTTTGGTATTGTAAACTATCTGAACATCTATATCAACAATATGTACTCTCTGAGTACAAAAACAGATTATGGTGCTTCGCTTGGAAAAATAAACCATGATGCCGCACAACAGCTTCTGCAGATCGCGGGTGCATCCGATTTTTATGCCCGTCTCCACGCCGAAGAAATCACGCTTCACGGGGATCCAGCGCTGAAACTCAACTTTCAGCCGCTGCCTGACTACGTGATCGAAGAGCCGCAGGTACAAATCAATCCGCAGTTCATCTCAGTAGCCGAAGACAAATTCAAAGCGAGTATTAAGCTGCACAATATCGGACGCGCCGTAAATGATTCCATTGTCATTGAAATAAAACAACAGTTCCCCGACAATACAACCGGATTGCTGCTCCGCAAAAAAATCAGGGGAGTTTATAATGTTGATTCCATCAGCATTGATGTTCCCATTCAGGCCGCGAGGGACAAAGGACTCAACAAACTCATCATCACCATCGATGCCGATAATGCAGTGCCAGAAAAAACCGAGATAAACAATACGGTAACAAAAGAATTTTTCATCTACGAAGATGAAGCCAGACCTGCATTCCCTTACGGTTACTCAATTGTAAGTCAGCAGAACACCAAATTTTACGCATCCACTGCCAATCCTTTCAGCGGATTGAAACAGTATGTGCTTGAAATGGATACTACAGAAGCCTTTAACTCACCATTGAAAGTCAGCAAGACACTGACCTCAGTCGGTGGTATGCTAGAATTTGATCCGGGAATGACTTTCCAGGACAGCACTGTTTATTATTGGAGGACTTCATTCGTGCCTGGTCAGGGTGGTGAATACAGATGGAACACTACATCATTTATCTATCTCAATGCCGCTCCGTCTGCAGGTTTCAATCAGTCGCATTATTTCCAGCAGTTGAAATCAACATCGGAGAGAGTATTTCTCGATGCCGACAGGCAATGGAAATATCAGCCGATCGATAACAATATTTATATCAGGAATGCCATTTATCCAACCAGCGGTCTGGAGGACAACGAGTTTACTGTATCGGTAAATGGTGATACCTATATAATCAGTGCCTGCGTGGGTTCATCGATCATTTTCCATGTATTTGACCCGATTACATTCAAGCCATGGAAAAACACCAAACCAGATGGTACCAGCCTTAACCTCAGTGGCAGTGGATCCTCGGATTGCGGATTTGGTCGTAGCTACAATATCGAATTCAGTACGATGTCTTCCGATACCCGTTTCAGAATGATGAAATTTATGGACAGCATTCCTGCAGGTGCATATGTTGTTGTGAGAAACATCCCGAACGCTGATGAAGGTTCGAATACTTATGCAAAGGACTGGCAGGCCGATACAACACTGTTTGGTTCAAACAAATCTCTGTACCATAGTCTGCTTGGAGTGGGAATGCCGGTCGATTCTTTCAACCGCGCACGTGCATATGCATTTGTTTACCAGAAAGGAAATCCAACCTATCCGCCAAAATTCAAAATCAGCGATGGTATCTACGATAAAATTGTATTGTCGGCCGATGCGGCAACTCCGGATTCAATAGGCAGCATCACTTCCCCTGCATTCGGTCCGGCTAAAAACTGGAAGCAGGTACATTGGAGAGGAACCAGTACAGAAGCCAGTTCTACAGACCTGAATAAAGTGGAAGTCATCGGTGTGCCGGACAATGGTCCTGAAACCGTGCTCTACACGCTCGACAATACACAACAGGATTTTGATATCTCTGCAGTGAGTTCAACACAATACCCAAGAATAAAATTGAAGCTCACGAGCCAGGATTCTGTCAACCTCACGCCGTTCCAGCTGAGGTACTGGAGGCTTGACTATGATCCATTGCCAGAAGGTGCGCTTATCCCGAATATATTCTTCCGGACAAAGGACACACTCGAAATTGGAGAGAAACTCAATTTTGGAATTGCATTCAAAAATATCAGCGCAGCTCCGTTCGACAGCGTGAAGATGAAGATGTACGTTCTTGACAAAGCAAATGTTCCTCACAATATCGTACTACCGAAAAGGAAACCGCTTATTGCAGGAGATTCCATCCGTTTCGAATACGAAATTGATACGAAAGACTATCCAGGTATGAACACCCTGTATCTCGACTTTAACCCCGAGAACGATCAGCCGGAGCAGTTCCATTTCAATAACTTCCTGTTCCGCAATTTCTATGTGCGTCCGGATAATATCAATCCTTTGCTGGATGTGACTTTCGACAATGTTCATATCCTCAACAGAGACATCGTATCTGCGCGTCCGCATATTCAGATCAAGCTGAAGGATGAAGCGAAATACATGCTGCTAAATGATACAGCGGGTATGACGGTTCAGATCAGGTTCCCGGACAACAACAACCTTACAAGAACCTATCGCATAGATGGTGATACGCTCAAGTTTACGCCTGCGGCGAATGGTACCGACAACACAGCCAGTCTTGATTTCTATCCTTCTTTCCTGGAACAAATAAATCCGGAAGGAGACGAGTATGAACTGATTGTAAGCGGTAAGGACAGAAGTTCAAATAAAACCGGGTCGAGCGAATACAAAGTAACGTTCAGGGTCATCAGCAAACCGATGATCAGTAACCTGCTCAACTATCCGAATCCGTTTACTACATCTACTGCTTTCGTATTTACGATTACAGGTAGTGAGGTGCCACAGAATATGAAGATTCAGATTCTGACCGTCACCGGTAAAATTGTGAGAGAGATAACCAAACAGGAACTCGGACCATTGCATATTGGTAGAAATATCACTGAGTTTAAGTGGGATGGAAATGACCAGTTCGGACAGCGTCTTGCAAACGGTGTATATCTGTACCGTTTCGTTACAACGCTCAATGGCCAGAAGATGGAGAAATTCAAAGATGGCGGTGATGATACCGATAAATATTTCAACAAAGGATACGGTAAGATGTATCTGATGCGATAAAAAGTTTTAAGGAGTATCCGACCATCTTAAGATAAGGTCAGCTGGCTTCGCTCCTGGCACTATAGAGCGGTCTGAACCGGTAATTTCTTTTACCGTTTGAGACCGCTCTATTTCTTTTGTGCTGACAATGACGATGGAGTCATGGCTGAGTGATGGACAAATCCAGTCTACCGCCTTGTCAAAATCTTTTCTGAATATCAAAGCGCCTTTCATTTGAGACGGGAGATCGACCGCATAGATTACCCTGGTGGAGGTCTTCCGGTTAATAGACTGCATGGTTTCGCGTGCAGTCTTTGATGCCGATTTATAATGAAAAGAAAAATAAATCAGACTGCATGCGAAGTAAACGGCAAGAAGGCCCGTGTGCAAAGAGGCAGATCTGAATGTAGAAAGGATCAGTACAAGACATGGTATTAAAAAAATTGCAGGCATATAAAGAAATCGCCCGCCTTCCGTATCGTGTGTGTCGATTCCCAGGGGTATTACGGGGAGCAGTGAAACGAGGAAGAGGAGCAAGAACAAAAGGATAGCGCGGAATGACTGCCTGTTGGTTTTGTATAATCGCACAAGTATGAAACCAATGACTACGAGCGCAAGCAGGTAAAGGGTTGCGAACAACTTCGAAGAAAACAGCGGCTGTACGACCGACCTTGCAATCAGCGCATTGAAATTATAGATGAGCTGATAAAAATTTCCATTCAGAATATTTTCACCCCCATAATCGTCGATGATCCTGCCGCTGATCTGTTGACGCAGGAGCAGGCAGGCTGTGAGCAGCACAAATGCACAGACCACAATGCCGGAGGCAAAGCGTTTGCCTGCAGACTTTTTCTCAAAAACAATAAGAATAAGCATGAGAAAGGGAATGATAAAACCAATCTCATAGGTAAACATCGCGACAAGAAAAAACAGTAGGCAGAGTGATGTATTGATCCATTTCCCTTCCGACTTCATAAAAAATATGAGGCTCAGCAGGGTGAAACAGGTAGAAAGGCTGGCCCCCCTGCCGAGTATCCAGAAAACCGATTCGGAGTGGGACGGATATATCAGAAATAATACTGCGCTGAGCGTAGCCAGGCTGCTCTGATTCTCCGTATATGGAAACAGGCGGGAGAGAGCCAGCCTGACGAACCTGAACAAAAATAACGAAGCGCAGAGATGAAACAGGAGATTGCTGATATGGTAGCCAGGGGCATATTTCCCCCAGAGCCGGTGGTCAAGCCATAGGGAAAATTCAGAAACCGGTCGGAAGAGGTAGCTTTGTCCAAACTCTCCCAATGCGCTGCGGGGGATGTGCAGATAGTCGTCGTTTACAAAATAAAGGCTGAAGGGATTATAGACCCAGAAAACTAGAAGAATCGCGATTGAGGAAACCGCCAGCCTGATGAATCGGTTATTAAAGGCCATTGCGCACAAGATAACAAATTAGCCATCACCCTTAAACGCGGTACAATGTTTAGAAGATGAAATCGTTGTAATTATGATGAAAACCTTCATTTTTCTATTATTGCTTTCCGGTCTGCACTCCATGCTGCCGGCTCAGACAGATAGTTCAGTCAGAAATTTCCGGACAGAAGATATCTCAAAAATGGAGATGGCCCGTTACCGGGACGTTACCGGTCCCGCTGGCGCGCAGGGTGCGGGAAGCCTTGCTTCAGCAAATTTCGATGTGAAATATTACCGGTGTGTTTGGGAGGTGGATCCGGGTATCCGGTATATCAGGGGCAATGTAACCACCTATTTTACAACTGCGGCTGCCACTGACACCATAGTGTTTGATCTGAACAACAATATGGTGGTAGACAGCATCAAAAGAAATGGGCAGACAATCGGGTTTGCGGTACTTCCCGGGCATGGATTGAAAATCAATTTTGGCACACAGCTGCCAGCGAATAAATTCGATTCCGTTACGGTTTTTTATCAGGGTGTGCCGGTCATTGGCGGTGGATTTGGAATTGGTGCGCACAGTGGTGTGCCTTTGTTGTGGACATTGTCGGAACCCTATGGTTCAAAGGACTGGTGGCCGTGCAAAAATGATCCGGCTGACAAAGCAGATTCTGTCGATATCATTTTATCGAATCCTTCGGCATACCAGGCTGCATCGATTGGTGTGTTGCTGTCGGAGTCGGTAAGTGGTGGGATCAAAAAAAGTTTTTGGAAACACCGGTATCCTGTTTCGTCGTATCTGGTAGCAATCGCTGTGAGTAATTATGTGATCTCGCGCGACTCGGTGCTCGTCAGTGGCATTCAGGTACCTATCATTGATTATACTTATCCGGAACACCAGGCGGTGTTCGACATACAGCGTCCTTTTACCAAATCATCTATGGATCTGATGGGAAGCCGGTTTGGTCCTTATCCTTTTCACAAAGAGAAATATGGTCACACACAGTGGAATGTAGGTGGGGGGATGGAGCATCAGACCAATAGTTTTATCAACTGGCCGCATGCGAGTCTCATCAGGCATGAGCTGGCGCATCAGTGGTTTGGTGATATGGTTACCTGCGAGAGCTGGCAGGATATATGGCTCAATGAAGGCTTTGCCACTTATTCTGATTTCCTGCACAATGATTCGGCAGAGTTCCGAAACAACTTATTCAATATTACAAACGATATTATTTCTGTTCCCGGAGGATCTGTGTTTGTCTATGATACGAGCAGTCCGAATCGGATTTTTGACAACAGGTTGACTTATCACAAAGGCGCTTACCTGGCACATATGCTGCGGTGGAAACTGGGAGACAGTATGTTTTACAGGGGTATGCGTACCTATCTCAATGATCCTTTGCTAAAGTATGGAACCGCGCGGACAGCAGATTTGCAGAGAAACCTGGAGCAGGTAAGCGGAAAAAACTTAACCAGCTTTTTTCAGAAATGGTGTCTTGGCGAAGGTTATCCTTCGTACCAGGCAAGTTGGTCGCAGGATGCCGGCAATCGCTTTCACATAAAAATCGGTCAGACCAGCTCGCATCCTTCGGTTGCTTTTTTTGATATGCCCGTGCCGATATACATACGCGGAGTTGGAAGAGATACGGTTATCGTGTTTGATCATCTTGAAAACAATCAATCTTTTCTGAGCACACTGGACTTTGCTGTGGATACGGTGATCATTGATCCTGACCGCTGGATATTGGCGGGTTCAAAAAGCGCGGTGAAGACAGGATGTGCTGCACTTGTTGTGGGAAATCATCTATTGCCGGTTTATGAAGTGGAGTGGACGCAGAGTGCCAATGGATGGGTCCATCTGCATGTGGTACAGACGAATATGGGTGCTTCACCTGTTGCAGAAAATATTCCCTTTCGCATATTGATTAAAGGAGTGAGTAAGGATACGACCATAGAGATTAAAAATCTCCGGTATGCAGTGCGGACATGGTTTAGTCCGGGTTTCGAAGTAAAAGAAGTGACGGGATCTGGTGCGAGTTGCCTGATGCCGCTGACTTATAAAATTGTTGCGATCCCTGCTCCGGATCTTGTCAATGATGTTACTGTGTTTCCTACACCTGTTGTTGGTGATCGGTTTTATGTATCGCTGCGGGCGCCGGCAGAAAAGACGGCGGTGTTGCGATTATATAATGTACATGGTCAGTTGTTGCGCAGCAGGACGGTCGATACTCCAGGGCGTGATGAACTGATTCCTTTTAATGTTTCCGGTCTGCCGAGGGGAGTTTATATATTAAATGTGCGTGGGGGGAAGTCGCTCAGGTATACCAGGAAGATTGTTATTTAGACTTCTGATCCTGCAATTGCAGCCTTCTCACCAGGTATTTGCCAATTATGTCAAACTCGAGGTTGACGGTATCGCCCGTTTTAAGCCTGTTCATATTGGTGTGTTCGTAGGTGTAAGGTATAATGGCCACTGAAAAATAACTGGTGCCTACATTAAAGGCTGTCAGGCTGATTCCGTTTACGGCGATGGAGCCTTTTTCTATCAGTAATTCTGCAAATT
>JACMLD010000362.1 GCA_014379785.1 Chitinophagaceae bacterium | reverse complement strand
TATTACACCTTTACCAAAGGCGTTTTTGCGGGTGTTGAAAATGTACTGGTGAGTGCCACTGGTTACACCGGTGCGGGAGGTGTAGAAATTTATTTTGAAGACAAGGGCGATAATGCGGAAAAAATCTGGAGCGCGATATTCGAAGCGGGAGCTGCGCAGGGCATCAAGCCGATCGGACTCGGAGCCAGGGATACGCTGAGATTGGAAATGGGCTATTGCCTTTACGGCAATGACATTGATGATACCACTTCGCCGTTGGAAGCTGGGCTCGGATGGATTACAAAATTCACCAAAGAATTTACTGCGAGAGAAATACTCGAAAAACAGAAAACCGATGGCATTACCAGAAAGCTTGTTGGATTTGAAATGGTAGACAGGGGTATTTCCAGACACGGTTATGAAATAAAAGATGAAGGCGGTGCAGACATCGGCTATGTTACCAGTGGCACGCAGTCGCCATCGCTCGGCAAAGCAATCGGCATCGGTTATGTCAGCACTGCGTTTTCCGCAACGGACAGTCGTATTTTCATCAAAGTGAGAGATAAGCTGCTGGAAGCCAAAGTGACCAAGATGCCCTTTGCTTAGACAAACGTGGAATGAAAATTGATCCTGAAGCCTATGCCTGTAATCCACCTGACCACCTTTATTGCTGCGCCTGCTGAACGAGTATTTGATTTGAGTCGCAGTATAGAATTGCATAAGAAGTCCATGGAAAAAACCATGGAGACTGCAGTAGCCGGTACAGTAACCGGTCTTATTCAGCACAATGAAACGGTGACATGGAAAGGAAAGCACCTCGGCAAAACGCGGTTGATGAAAGTGCGGATTACCGATATGAAGAAACCTGTATCATTTACAGATGAAATGGTGGACGGTGATTTTAAAATGATCAAACACGAGCATCATTTCAAACCGGTAGAGAATGGCGTACTGATGATTGATATTTTCAGCTATGAAACTCCTTATGGTAATTTTGGAAAAATTGCCAACAAAATATTTCTTAACTCCTACCTTACCCGCCTGCTTGAAAAAAGAAACGGCATGATCAAAGAATATGCTGAAGGCGATAAATGGAAGTTTTTATTAAACCGATGAGCCGACCAACTTTACATACTTGTCTTTCTCCGGCGCTTTTACACTTATACGATGTCAGTAATTCAATTGTGGTGATCATAGATGTGCTTCGCGCAACATCTACCATTGCAACGGCATTGTTCAATGGGGCGAAGTGCATTATTCCGGTTGACAGTATTTCGAGATGTATAGAACTTGGAAAACAGATTGATGGCATCACTGCGGGGGAGCGTGACGGCATGATTGCCGAAGGTCTTTCTTATGGTAATTCGCCCTTTGAATACCCCGAAGTCTTTATCAAGGGAAAGACTTTGGTTCTTACCACTACAAATGGCACTAAGTTGTTGCATATGGCTCTGGAGCGCGGTGCATCGCAGATTGTGACTGGTTCTTTCCCAAATCTCTCAGCTGTTTGTGAATACCTGGTGCAGCAGAACAAACATGTCATCCTTGGATGCGCCGCCTGGAAAGATCGGGTTAACATTGAGGATACTTTGTTTGCGGGAGCTGTGATCAACCGGGTGAAAGAACATTTTGATATCAACTGTGATTCATCCAGGATCGCTGAAAGTCTGTATAACTGCGCCACGCCTGACCTGTATGAGTTTATGAAAAAGCAGGAGGCATCCCATTACCATCGGCTCACAAACTACGGTCTTGAGAAAGACATCCGTTATGCACTGACTCCGGATACTGCCAATGTCCTTCCGTTTTATGAAGATGGCAAGCTGGTAATCTGATCAACCTTTTCGGCGAAGCTGCAGGTAATCCAGAAAATAGATCACTTTTAGCGAGAGGTTGTTGTTTTGCGCGGTGTTGAGCGTGTGCGAGACGTTTTTAAAATAGTCGCGACGCACATCCGCGTCTTCTGCATAGGTAATGTTCTTCCAAACGATATTTATAAAGCTGCCTGGTGCAAACTGCCAGCTGTATACGAGGTCAACGTTGAACCAATTGACATTTCTGTCGGCATTGCCTGCGAATACATGGTTTCCATCGAGCGTGCCGTTTGTCAGCAACCGGTAGTAGCGACTGTACTCCACCTTGCTGGAATAGTGTCTTACGCGGAGGTTGATGCCCATTTTATTGGTGAAATTGTATTTGGTCGTCAGTATATTTTCAATGGTCAGACGGTTTCTTTTCCCGAAGATGGTATTGCCGAGCGAGTCCGCATAGGCGGCGAAACCGATATTGTCGTCTGCTGCTTCTGTGCTGAATTCATGTGCGATAGATAACTTGTCTGAGAAGCGGTATTTGTGAAATATGCTGTAATTGGAAACGACGCTTCCGCCATACCCATTCTGAATTCTTACCTGCACGTTCCAGTTCCATGAATACCTGTTGGCGAAGTTGCTTTCCATCCAGACGTTGAATGCATTGCTGCTTTGTCTTTTGAATACACTGCCTGCTTTGCGTGGCTCATAAAAATCATTCTGGTCCGGCCGGTACTCGACCCAGAATCCGGCCCACATCAGGTTTTTCATCTGAATGTTTGCATTGACATTGGTGTTGAGCGACTGGTAATCGGCGGGCTTAAATCTTCTTGAATAGGTGAGGTTGTAATTGATCTGAATGCGATTGTACCATGAGGTGGGTTTCAGCCAGCGATAGGCCATCCAATAGTAGTGATCAATATAATTGTTATTGAAAAGGATGCCCATATCGTTGTGGTCGTACTTGTTGTCTACCAGTTCCTGGTTTAAAGTGAAATTAAATCTGCCTGCGGTTTTACTCACGCCGAGGGTATGAGAGTAGCCGGAGATCGTCTTGTTGTTTTTGTTGATGAGGTTGCTGTTTGCAAATTTTGTAAACAGGTTATAGGTATTTTTTTTGTTGTTGAGGTTGAGGATTGCTGCGGTAACATTTGCGTCATAATCAGCGCCGCTTCTCAACACATTTGTATTGATAAGAGAAATGGAAGAATTGTTTTTGAGCGACTGGTCGAGTACGAGAATATTGTAATTCGTCAGCGGCGATGTCTGGTATTTGCGGCTGGTCTTATTATCGTCTTCGATGGTTGCGTACATCGGTTTGGTCACCGCGTTGAATATGCCGATGCCCAGTTTGCCCTTTGTTCGTCCGGATACTTTCGTTGCGTTGAGGAGTTTTGTCTCACCCGGGTTTTTTGATATTGTTTCGTTTTGGTGCAGTTGTGAATTGGCATCGCCGAAATGCAATGGTTGTCCGCCGATGCGTCTTGAATAAAAGAGATTTCCTTTGCTGAAAAGTTCGGTGCCTTCAGTGAAGAATGCACGGTTTTCGTTGAATTTTACTTCGAAAGGAGAGAGGTTGAGCACCTGGTTGTCGCTTTGCACCTGTCCGAAATCCGGTATCAGTGTCATGTCAAGTGTGAAACTCTGGTTGATACCGTATTTTACATCCATCCCTCCGTTGATATTTCCGGTGAGGTCTTTCTGACCAGGAATTTTCGAAGGGTAGTGGCTGGCATAAGTAGAAAAATAGGGGGTGAATGAAAGTCGTACCGGTGATTTTATTTTCTCAATGCCTGTCCACTCACCGAACTGATTGATAAATCCGTTCTTTTTCGGATCTACTTCATTCCACATGTATTGTTGCTGGGTTTTCTGTCTTCTTCGTGTAATGTTGAGTCCCCAGTTCTGGATGTCTTTGCTGTTGAAGCGGAGGGCTGAGTAGGGGATTCTTATTTCGAATGTCCAGCCATCTTTCTGAAGCTCTGATTCGCTGTCCCACACTGCGTTCCAGCTGTCGTCTTCTCCGTTTTCGGATGGATAGTAACGGGCATCGTATTGTTCACCGAGCGGAGTGACGTAAAAGCCCATTGCGTTTATTTTGTCGAGGTAGGTATCGAAGATGATGCCTACAAAATCGTTCGCTCCTATTTTGTCTCTTCCAATGAGTTCTTTTGAAACGGAGTCCGGGGTCCTCTCGCGGCAGTATCCCGCTACGTATATGGCCATGTTATCGTAGAGCAGGTAAATGGTGGTGCGGGTTTCGAAATTTTCTTTTTGCCCGAAGCTGGGTCTGTATTCTATGAAATCGGTGGCGATGGCGGCGTCTTTCCAGGCCGCGTCGTTGATATTTCCATCTATTTTGATATTGCCTGTAGTGCGTTTTGCCTGAAGTTGTTTCATGTTTTGGGCAAAGGATGACAGGGTGGTCATCACCAGGCAGGCAATCAGTAAAAGGATGTTTGTTTTTCGGTTCATAAGCTCATGTGTGGTGCAAAGACGGACTGTATCAATTTTTGTTGCTCCGTTTGTAAGCCTTTATTGCCGCTGGCAATAACTCGTTGCTGTGAAGATAATGGGCAGTTTTGCCCGGCGGGGGAAGTATTACGTGAACAGCACGAAATGAAGGATGAATGAAGTAAATTAGTAGATTAGTAAATGAGTAAATGAGCAAATGAGCAGCCTCCTGCGGCTTTCAGAATTTGCTAATGTGCTAATGTGCTAATTTTCCAATTTTCTAATTTTCTAATTATATAAAAAGGTCCTGCATCAACTTATGAGCCGGATTGACGGCGTATTTGGAGAAGTCATCGATCCCTTCGGATTTCAGGACTTCTTCGTCGATAAAGAAGTTGCCGGTGCATTCGAAAGAGGGGCGCGCGAGGATGATTGCTGCGGTGTCTGCTACGATGTCGGCGGTGCGACTTCTCTGCATGAGGAAGTCTCCGCCCAGCAGATTCTGTACAGCCGCGGTGGCAATGGTCGTGCGCGGCCAGAGGGCATTCACACCTATGCGCAGCGGCTTGAGCTCTTCTGCCAGACCCAGCACAATCATACTCATGCCGTATTTACTCATGGTATAGGCAAGGTGTTGTGCAAACCAGCCGGCTTCCATATTGAGGGGTGGAGACAGGTTGAGTATATGCGGATTGTGCGCGTTTTTAAGATGGGGTATGCAGGCCTTACTCATAAAGAACGTGCCCCGCACATTTATACCGTGCATCAGATCCCAGCGCTTGGCTTCTGTCTCTTCAGTACGGGTCAGACTGATTGCGCTGGCATTGTTCACCAGGATGTCGATCCCGCCGAATGTATTTACCGTGGCGTTGACCGCCTCCTGTATACTTTCCTCAAAACGGATGTCTACCTGCAGTGGCAAAACCTTGCCGGGCCCCATTTTTGCGATCTCTTCAGCAGCCGTGAATATGGTGCCGTCGAGTTTGGGATTTGGCTCTACTGTTTTTGCGGCGATCGCGATATTGGCGCCCTCAGACGCAAGTTTCAGCGCAATTGCTTTACCTATACCGCGGCTTCCGCCAGTAATGAGGACTGTTTTATTGGCAAACTTCATAAAAAGAGGTTTTATCCTAGTAAACTTACGATTTCAACAGTATAATCCGACGTTATAAAAACGGGAAGTTATGCTCTTGTTAACATTCTTA
>JACMLD010000361.1 GCA_014379785.1 Chitinophagaceae bacterium | reverse complement strand
TCGCGAATCAAAAAATGATACCATGTTTTTCCGTCTACTGGATTTTTTCTTTCCCTGACATTGTTACCTCCCTGGCAAATGCGTGTGACTTGCAAGCCTTTTGAAAATTCGGTAAATAATTCACGAACAATCTGAAAACGATCTTTGAATGCAGGTATGGGAGCATCAGGAACAAAGCTGGCGTAATACGCATCTTTTTTTACGAGCAGATACCCGTAATTCCCTTCCCGGCTTTGTCTGTCGGGAACTACCATCTTTTCCAGCTCAGCATTGTCGCCTTCCAGTGAAAGTCGCTTCATCGACTGCCGCATGGCGAACATCGATTTCGCTTCATCGAGCAATGAAGCAGCATTCGTGGCCTCACTTTCATTACTCATTCTAGCAACGACATGCCCTTTTTCATCGTGCAAGCTGACGGATTCACCCGCGAGCCTGATCGAGTGCCTGCTATCACGATCATCCAGTTTCGAAAGCGCGAGCATCGCCTGATCAGCAGAAGTATATTCACTTTCTCCTTCAAACACCATCGACGTTTTGTATGGGTCGTGGAGCTGATAAATATATCGCCAGGTATTCGGAGATGTATTTGTCTTCAAATAATAAAGATGATCGCTGGCATATTTTGCTATCAAATCACGACCGGCGACAGCATCTTCATAGGAAGCGTACTCCACTGTATTTGTTGCCAGTCTTTCACCGTCCTTGTCTAAATAAATAATAAATTCCCCGGACTCATTTTTTTGAATATCCATATTCCCGGCGGCGGACAAGAAAAAAAGAAATTCCGGAATTTTTTCATGAGCCAATTCCCGTGACCCGAATACCTGACTGGAAATAAAGAAAAACCTTTTCTCAAGATCATTCAGTGTAAACTGGTAAAGAATGACCTGATTTTTGACATCAACCCGGTTGACATCCAGCTCGAAACCGTTAAAGTCCATCATTACCGAATCGTGAACCAGCTTTAGTTCCGGCACTTTTACATTCTCCCCTTCCGGCTGTTGCCATACCGCAGCATCCGCCAGCGTCTCCAACAGCAAAGGATCGAGCGCAAACTGTTTATCATGGTTGATTTCCAGATCATTTTTTTTCCATGTCCTGTCACCCGCACGATTTACAACCACCATTTCATGTTGATATTTCACCGGTTCTATGTCCGACTCGCGGGGTAAGAGTGAGAAAAGTCCCTGGAGTCTTTGCTTCGCACTCAATGCTTCTGAGTGTGTACCAAACCTGGTTGGGAAAACAAAGTCTGCGCCACCTGCATTTACATTGATGAGAAAATTATTGTCGATTCCGCTCGAAACGATTTTTATGCTTTGGGGATTCTGCAATTCCTTAAGAAGCGTTGTCAATGTCTGTTTAGCAGCATCGCGGTTTTCAAAACTCTGAGCTGAATCAAAGAAAGTTGACCCGGACCAGGAAAGCAGGGCAACCGACTGCTCTTCATATTCTGTGACTTCAAAGTGGCAGAGGTTTTCACGTTTTGCAGCAGTGTTACCGATATAAGCACCGAATCTTTTCTCAAGACCGGAAATATTCGTATTGTCCCAGCCATTCACCGAATAATCATACGCACGGCCTCTTTCGCTGCTCAGCTTTGGAAACTCTCTGAGAAAATGTTGTTTGAAGTTGATATTTTTTTTTGCTATCTCTTCACTGTCCAGATGAGCATAAGAAAGCAATGCATAGTCTGTGAATTTTTCCGCGAAGCGGGCGAGGAGATGATCGAGAAAAAGATTTCTTCTTTCTGAAAAAAGAATCTCATCCTCAGATATCTGCTGAAGAAACTTCCAGTATCCTGTATTCCCTGCGCCAAGCTGAAACGAGAACCCTTCTTCCGAACTGTATTTGCGGTAGCTGCTTTTATCAGTGGCGAGATATTTCAACGATGACATCGCTTTTTCCGCATCTGCGGACAAATTATATTCCCCGCGCCCTACCATGGCGAACTGACCAGAAGAAGGATAGAAATAAAAAAAAGTGCAGCCCTTGGCGTTCGTTTGAAGTTTTTCAGACACGGAACCATTCCGCATTTCCTCCATAAGAAGATGTACGGCCAAATCTCTTTCTGCTGCTGAGCAAAATATCAATGGTTCGAGATTTTTTTCGAAATCGCAATCGTTTATTCCGGACGCGATGAGTTTTTCCAGTAGCTTTTTATCCACGGGAAACGCCAGTGTGTTGCCGAAATTCTCTTTCTGATCGGAGGACAAATCAAAACGAACCAGTTTATCCAACCCGGGCCAGTCGGCTATCTGGTTGACAAAATAAGTATGGCTCGGTTCTTTCCCAGTTTCTGTCACCGCAAACAAAGACCGGATGTTTTTCAACTGACTCAGATAGCCGGACAGGAGGTGATCAAAGAAAAGCAGGTAACCTCTTAACTGGAGTGATTTCGCCTTTCTTTCCGGTGTAATATCATCTGGCAGACTTCCATCTGCAATGCCATAGACTTTGGGAAAGTCATTCTCAAGCGGATAATACTCTGCCATGTCCCTGCGGTATGCGCCTGTCGGAACCGGCAGGTTGAGATTCAAAGAATCATACTGAGAAATATTTTTGCCGTTATTGGAAAAATTGAGTTTCAGGTAATCATTGTACTTCTTAAAGTCGACCAGTACATTCACCCCATTCCTCAAAAATCTAAAGCCGGAGCATTCCAGTCCAAGTTCAGCCACATGATCCTTGAAAATTTTAAACACCCAAGGGTTGTTGTTTTCAAAACAGAGATTTCCATCGCAGTTCTGGAAGCGAATGTTTTTTACCGCGGTAATGCCTTTGATATTATAGAGGACATTATAGACGTCAGATACATGAATTTCTTTTCGGAGTTTAATGGCTTCAAATTCTTCGAGGTCAACGAAACCGTGACTTTCGTTCAGGTCATAAGGGCGACCGGCAAAGACATCTTCAATCGGTCTCTTTTTTTCTTCCAGTAGCTGATTGAGGCGATAGAACTTTGGAGAGGGCGAAAGAAAAGTCCGGAGGTTTTCGATCACTGCGAGATAGAGCTGGCCGGGGTCGGTTGAATTGTCAATTTCAATATCGGCACAAACTCCAATGCGTTGTTTCTCCAGCACAATAATATCGAGAAAATCTTCGCAAAGATTGCGATGACTCATCAGTTTACTCCGCACAGTATCTACCACCGCGTTTTTATCTGCCACCTCCGATTCAAGATCAAGATACACCTGGTATAATCCATTCAGGAAAAAGTCATACCCCTGTCCGGGGCGGTCGCAGATGATGGATGGCGAAACCTGCTCAGCCACTTCCAGCCAGGCATTTTTTACTCCTCTGATATCAACAAGTAGTTTTCTGTAATCTGTTATGGTGACAGGATTACATCCAAGAATACTCGCCGGCGTTAAAAAATTATCGTCAACGCCACCGGACTCCGGATCCGGAGCAAAAAGATCTTTTGAAGGAAGTGAAGTGCGGTATCCGAGATCCAACAGTGCATAGCAAAGTGTTTCCAGTATTGTGATTCCCGGGTCGTGTACATTGTGATCTGTCCATATCTTGCCAGACAATTCACCAAGATAATCGATGCCTTCCCTGCGCAGCTTTTCAAAGTCGAGCCACTCCGGAAATCCCTCGTTTCTTTTGCTTATTACTTTTTTATCTTCTGCAACTGCCATAATTCATTAATTATTTATTCCTTGCCTGCACCAGTCATCGCACCGTTGCGGATCTATCAGGACGTCAATATCACCTGCTATCAGCACGGATCTTGGTGTCACTGGCAAAACGGTCGGCGTATCAATCAGCAACAGCGGTTCATTTTCGTGCGTCATCTTAATCCCATTGATGAAATCAACATATCCGGTCTGTTCGATAAAGCGAATGATATCTGAACGGTGAATTGCCTGTCCGAACGAAAGCTTGTCATACTTGCCCACGGCCCATGGGGCGAGAAATTCACGTAAATCGTTTTTCAGTTTGTCCTTGAAAAAGATTTCATCTCTGCCCGGCAGAAATCTTACATCAAGACAGAAATTTACTTTTTCATATCGCGGATTCGTGAGTTTTAGCCGGATGAATGGAGAAGCATTTCTTTTGAGATATTCTGTGGCCCGGTCGAGAATGCTCACAGCCAATTTTGGTTCAAATGAATTGCCCGCC
>JACMLD010000360.1 GCA_014379785.1 Chitinophagaceae bacterium | reverse complement strand
TTTTGGATTTGGTGTAGTAGGCGAAGGACTTTACAAAGTGCTGAAGCAAACGCCTTCCCTGAAAGCAACCATCAAAAAGATTTGTATCAAGAACCCGGAGAAAAAACGTGATGCTCCTGCTGAGCTTTTCACGACCGACAAAGATCTGCTTCTGAATGACCCTGAGATCAACGTGATTGTAGAAGTAATCAATGAATCGGCACCAGCTTATGAAATCGTTTCGCGGGCACTCAGAAACGGTAAGGAAGTGGTCAGCGCCAGCAAGAAAATGCTCGCCGAGCACCTTCCTGAAATACTTGGACTACAAAAGACAACGGGACTGTCGATATTGTATGAAGCCGCTGCCTGCGCCTCTATACCAGTCATCCGAAACCTGGAAGAGTACTATGACAACGACCTCCTGCATTCCATAAAAGCCATTGTAAACGGCTCCACCAATTTTATTCTCACAAAGATGTTTGAGGATAAACTTGATTTTCAACAGGCGCTCATTCTTGCACAGCAACTTGGGTTTGCCGAATCAGATCCTTCGCTTGATGTGGAAGGTTATGATGCGGTAAATAAATGGACATTGCTACTTGCGCATGCTTACGGTATTGTAGAAAGCCCGGACCATATTCTTTTCAACGGGATCCAGAATATCAGGGGGGAGGATGCAGCTGTGGCACAGGAAAAAAACTTTGATATCAAACTTGTGGCCCAGGCCAAAAAACTTTCAAACGGTAAGGTGGCGGCTTTTGTTCTTCCGCAGTTTGTAAAACAAGACGACCACCTTGCATTTGTAAAAAATGAATACAACGGAGTGGTGCTCGAAAGTTCTTTTGCCGACAAACAGTTTTTTTACGGAAAAGGCGCAGGCAGCTTTCCAACAGCATCGGCGGTATTGAGCGACCTCTCTGCATTGCGTTACCAGTACAAATACGAATACAAGAAATTATATCATCACACGCCAAACGAACTCGCGGATGATTTTTACCTGAGAGTGTACGTGAGTTTTGATGACCTGAAAAATATCAGGAAGGAAAGATTTGAATGGATCGAAGAATGGCATGCAGGTGCAGGCAGAAAATACCTGGTAGCTGTCATCCACGTCCGTGAGCTGAAAAATGATCCCTGGTGGAAGCAGGATGACCTTTCTTTGATTCTCACACCCGATCCAATCATCGAGGATCTGGAAATAAGAAATCTCAAGAAGAAAAGTCTTGAACTGGCAGGAATAATCGATTGATTATTTCAGACCGAGCTCCTTCATTTGCTTTGCATCTATCGTGGATGGTGCATCCAGCATGACGTCCCGACCGCTGTTGTTTTTTGGGAAAGCGATGAAATCTCTGATGGATTCGCTGCCACCCAGAATGGCACAGAGCCGGTCAAAGCCGAATGCTATGCCACCGTGCGGAGGAGCGCCGTATTCGAATGCGCCCAGTAAAAAACCAAACTTGTGCATTGCTTCTTCCTGATCCATTCCGAGAGCGGCAAACATTTTTTCCTGAAGGTCTCTCTGGAAGATTCTGATCGAACCACCGCCGATTTCATTGCCATTCAGAACCATGTCATAGGCATTGGCCTTGATTTCTGAATAGGGATGCTGCAAATAGGCAGCAGCATTTTCGATCACCGGATTATTATCGATCATTACCTGTATATGATCCGGCTTTGGAGAAGTAAAAGGATGGTGCCTCGCTACCCAGCGATTGTCTTCTTCTGCATATTCAAATAAGGGGAAGTCCATCACCCATAGCAATTTGAATTCATCGTCTTTGCGAAAGCCCAGGCGTTTGCCTATTTCCAACCTAAGTTCGCTGATTGCCTTACGCGTTTTTTCCTCTTTACCGGCGAGGATCAGGATAAGGTCACCAGGTTTTGCATTGCAGCCACTGGCAATTTTGCGCAATTTTTCTTCGTCAAAAAATTTGTCGACACTGCTCTTGAAGCTTCCATCGGCATTACATTTTATGTACACCAGGCCGTTCATGCCGATTTGCGGACGCTTGATCCAATCGGTCAGTTCATCTGTCTGTTTTCTGGTGTATTCGCTGCAGCCCGGCGCGGCGATGGAGACCACTGTTTCTGCATCATTAAATACCTTGAATTCGGTTCCTGCAATAAGGTCGCCGTTTGCATGCAGCTCACCTCCACGCCTAAACGCAGATTTGATATTGGTGATCTTCATGTCAAACCGGATATCCGGCTTGTCATTTCCGAAATTCCACATGGCGTCTTCCCATGTCATTCTCTCCACCTTTTCGGTGATGCTGATGTTTTTTACATCGGAGAAAATTCTTTTGATCAGCCCTTCAAACATATCAAGGATGTCTTCCTGCTCTACAAAACTCATTTCACAGTCGATCTGTGTGAATTCGGGCTGGCGGTCCGCGCGGAGGTCTTCATCGCGGAAGCATTTTACAATCTGGTAGTACCTGTCGTACCCACTCACCATCAGCAATTGCTTGAAGGTTTGCGGACTCTGTGGCAGTGCATAAAATTGCCCTTCATTCATTCTGGATGGCACTACGAAATCACGCGCACCTTCAGGAGTTGATTTTATAAGAAATGGCGTTTCGATGTCCATAAAGTTCTGCTCATGCAGATAGGCTCTCGCAGAACGATTCACCAGGTATCTTAGTTCAAGGTTTTTCTTTACTGCATTTCTCCGCAGATCAAGAAAACGATATTTCATTCTCAGTTCATCGCCTCCGTCTGTATCATCCTGGATAGAGAATGGTGGTGTTATTGACTTGTTGAGCACTTTAAAAGAGTCGACAAGAATTTCGATCTCGCCGGTGGGGATATTGCCGTTTTTGTTGCTGCGTTCGTTTACGTTTCCGCTTGCGGTAATGACAAACTCGCGGCCGAGGGGATTTGTATCAAGCTGCGCTGTCAGGCTTTCGTTGAAAAGCAATTGTGTGATGCCATAACGGTCACGGATATCCACGAAAGTGATGGACCCGAATTTTCTCACTGTCTGAACCCATCCGGCAAGTGTAACCTGTTTTTGCTTGTCGCCGATTCTCAATTCGCCGCAGGTGTGCGTTCTGTACATATTCCCTTTATTTTAAGAGCTGCAAAGGTAACAGAAACCAATAAGGATTCAATATTTTCGTTGTAGTCTTAAAGGCAAACCCATATTATGTTTGAGCTGGTTATGCTGGTCTTTATTGGTACGATAATATTGGGTCCTTTTACGGGTCGTCCTCTTCGGATTGCCAGGAATAAATGGATTGAAAACAGGGCGCATGGCAGTATTGGCCGCTACTTTGAATACTACGACACGCGACTGGCTCCATGCAATGCGTACTACAGAAGTCTTGGCCAGGAGCAAAAGGTAAAATTTGTAAAAAGGGTTTATGCCTTCAGCAGATCAAAAAAGTTTGAGTATATCGGTGTTGAGCCCAAACAGGAAATGCCATTGCTTATCAGTTCGGCTGCTATTCAGATCACATTCGGACTCGATAAATATCTTTTTTCCTATTTCACGACCATTTATGTGCTCAAAGCAGAATACAGGTATGGATTGAATCCAAATAATTTTCAGGGGCATGTAAACAGTCATGGAATTTATCTTTCATGGGAGAATTTCGTTCGCGGCTATGAAGATTATACGGATGCACACAATGTAGGTTTACATGAGATGGCCCATGCGCTGGCATTTGTAAACTTTATGGATCCGGGAGGGCGAAGTGAGGATGAAAAATTTATAGCGGACTGGTCCCATTTTTCGGCAGTTGCGAGGCCCATATTTACGGAGATGCAGGCGGGGAGGAGTACGATTTTTGGCAGCTACGCCGCTACAAACTACAATGAGTTTTGGGCTGTGGCCGTTGAAAATTTTTTCGAACGGCCACAGCTGGTCAAAACAAATATGCCTGAGCTGTACAGAGAAATGTGCATCCTGCTCAATCAGGATCCATTAAATCCTGCTATGATTCTTTCTTAGATTCTCCCATCATTTCCATGAGCTTCATACCGAGCAGGCCGTTTATACCGCCGTCGGTACCGCTGCCGTTTCCGATCAGGATATCGGGAATTACTTTGATATTGCTTTTTCCTATTTCCTCTGTGACTTTATAGCGTGTGAAGTTGTCGCCGCCCATGGCTTTTACCTGCAGCTCATAGGCTTCGGCAGTTGATTTACCAATTGCCATAATTTTCTCTGCTTCCGCCATACCGGTTTTGCTGATTCTTTCTGCGTCGGCTGAAGCGTTTAGTTTGGTGGCTTCGGCTTGTGCGCCAGCGCGTGCTTTCGTTGCTTCGGCTTCGGCCATCGCGCGCATCTTTGTTGCGGTGGCTTCGGCATCCACCTGCAGTTTAAGACTCGTAGCATCACCTTCTGCTTTTTTCACGCTTGCATCAGCGGCTCTCTGAGCAATTTCAACACTTTGGGTTGCCTTTACAATCTCTTTCTGCATATCAGCAATAGCGGTTTCTTTTTCCATACCCTGTCTTTTCTCCTGCGCCATTCTTTGTGTTTCGTATGTTTTCTCTTCTTCCTGGGCAATCTTTCTGTCGGTCAGCGTTTTCATGAGCGCTTCGGGTGGAACGATGTCGCCGATGAGGGTATCAACCGCATTGACATTGTATTCATCGAGCACGGCGCGGATATGGTCTTTTGCAGCAATCTGTCTTTCTTTTCTGGTACTCAGAAACGAGATCACGTCACTGTCCTGGGCACTGTTTCTGAAGTAGTTTCCAATGGTTGGTTCCAGCACCTGCGAAACCAGGTTGTGCATGCTGCCGAAACGCGCAATTACTTTCGGCGCTTCATTTGCCGGTATATGAATGATCTGGGCTACGTCCAGGTTGAAAGGAAATCCGTCTTTGGACCGGACGGTAATTGTAGAAAGATGTTTGTCGAGGTCATGCGCCTCACTGCGCGCATTTGCCCAGTTGAGTACGAGATTGGTGGTAGGCACCAGCTCAACTTTCATGGTGTATTTATTCACCGGATATTTTCCGGGTCCCATTGGTTCCATCCAGACACCGCGGAAACCTTTGCCTACAATATTGCCGTGTTTGAAAGTGTCACCTGTAACGTCTTTGCCGTCCTCACCGATATAAGAGATGACCACGCCGACATTACCGATTGGAACATCGGTCATTGGAATTTCTTCCAGTTGAATGGCCCAGGGGTTGATATAATAACTACCTGCCAGCATTACCTGCGGTTGCAAGCCTCTGTTGCCCTTATGATGGAGAAATGTGTCAATGTCCTGAAAGTTGTTGTGTCCATCTACATACTTTCCGGCGATCTGCCCGATTGGTATCGGCTCGCCATCCTGGGTGGTGACAATGCCCACCATGTTTTCGCGGATGAGGACCTGGTCGGTAATGGTGATTTCAAAAAGATGCGTGTTCATACGGTAGGAACCAGCGGTGATATAAGCTGTCTGCCTTCCGCGCTGACCGCCATTGTCGAGAAATTTCCGGGCATCCTGAAAGTTGTCGGAGTCCACTTTGCGGGCCAATATGCGGCCGGTTGGAATTTCTGCCCCGTCTTTACTGAGCACGAGACCGATTTTGCCTTCCGGAATCACCATAAACGGTACCATGTCGACTCCATACTGCCAGGGCCACATGCCCCAGTAAAGTCCGGGTGCAAGGGTTTTGGCCTGAAAGCCTGCCTCACCAAGAGTGGCGATGATACGTCCATCGGGTAACTGGCTGTTGGCGCCAAAAAGAACAAATTTTTTGGTGACGAGTCCGATCCGGTTTTCCGGAACAATCACCATTCCGAAAAATACGCGGAGAATGAATTTGTAAAGAACGAGTGAAAGGAGGATCACGGCGATCCACCAGTAAGCAGAGAATAACTGATAAATGTCCATACTGGGGGTTTAGGCGCGAAAAATAGCGCTTATTCTGACATCCGCAAAGAATGGCTTCGCGAATAGCGGTTGCTGTCAAACGAACGGCAGGCCTGTTGATTTTCAGACCTTTGTAAATGTGCTTTTCATGATCCTTAATAATTTCAAAAAGTCTTTGGTAAACGCTTTTAGCTTTCGGAAAAAGTTACTACTTTGTTTGCAATCCATCCTCCATCCTCTGATCTGACCTCCCCCTTAAGACCCACACCATCTCAGGAAAAACCGTACTGATTACACATCCATAACCGTGTCAAACCGGAACATCTTAACCGAGTTTCTAATCACAAACAAGAAACCTTATGGAAATTGTGTTTATCTGCGTGTTGGTATTCTGCGTTGTAAGCCTGTATAGTTTACTTCAGGAGCCTTACGAAAAGTTCATGCAGCGTAGTCGCTACAAGACTTTCCTCAAAACAGAAGATTATTATTCAAAGATTGTCGGAGAGAATATTGCTTACTTCAGACGCTTGTCTGAAAAGGAGCAGCATCGCTGGCTGTTCAGAACCTTCCTTATTCATCGCGCAAAGAAGTTTCATTATGTGGGAATTGAGAAGAAGGAGGAAATGCCGGTATTGATCAGTGCTGTTGCGGCTCAGCTGACACTTGGGCTGGAAAAGTTTTCGCTGAATTATTTCAGAGACGTGTTTGTGTTGCAGCATGACTACCACTACGGATATTATTCACTGCCATTTATGGGACATGTGGACAGTAGCGGCATTTACCTGAGCTGGGATAATTTTCTGCAGGGCATTCACCGCGCGGCAGACAACAGCAATGTGGGTTTGCATGAAATGGCACATGCGCTCGCTTATG
>JACMLD010000359.1 GCA_014379785.1 Chitinophagaceae bacterium | reverse complement strand
CCGGAGCAGCTGCCGTTGCGCTTCTTCACTGTCGTATGCAATTCCAGATACTGTAAAATCATTGTTGTTGAGATATCCGGAGATATGCTCTGCTATGATTGGCTCGTCTTCCACAATTAAAACCCTTATTTCGCTCATGCCTTCCTTTTTATGTGATCTTGAATTTTGTGATTCTCATCTTCACGCAGGCACCGTCTTTGTTGAATATGTCGAGTTCCGCTTTTAGTTTCTGCGCGAATATTTTTACCATCCTCATACCAAAGCTGGATGCTGCGGAAGGGCCAATGGCAAATCCTGCACCATTGTCTGATACCTGCAACAGGATCGCATTGTGATCACGTTTAAGGGTAACTGTTATGATTCCTTCTTCAGTTGTTGTAAATGCATGTTTCAAACTGTTGCTGATGAGTTCATTTAGAATGAGTCCGATGGGTATAACGGTATCGATGTCAAGAGATATGTCTTCCAAATCTGTTTCCAAAGAAACTTTTTCAGGTAGAATATTGTAAGAATTGAAAAGGTTTGCTACAAGTGAATGGATGTATGTCGCTACGGCTATGCTTTCCACCTGGTTCGATCCATAGAGGTTCTGATGAATGATGGCCATGCTGTGTACACGGTTGCGGGCTTCGGTCAGGGCTTGCGAAGCCTGATTGTCTCTGACTGTTTTTGATTGCAGATCGAGCAGGCTGGAAATTATCTGAAAATTGTTTTTGAGACGATGGTGAATTTCTTTCATAAGCGTGCGGAGATCATCAGCCTGCTTTTTTATGATTTTATTTTTGAGTTTCTGTTTTCTATAAAGAAGATAGATCAGGGTGGAGAGAGAAATCAACATCAGCAATCCGCCTGTGAGAAAGATTTTGTTGCGTCTTGCGTGTTGTAGCCTGGTTTCAATCAGGTTGTTCTGAAGATTTGCATAGGCCAGCTGTTCGCGTGTGACAGATGAGTTTAAAATATATTCCAGCTCTTTGAATGTAGAAAGATTCTGGCCGTAATATACTGAGAGATAATTGTTGTAGAGTTGAGAGAATTGATGAGCCTCTTTGTACATCCCTCCCCTGCTGTATGCATCACCCATGCTGCGGTAAATGAGTCCGTAAATTTCAGGACTGGTTATTTCTTCTGCAGCTGCCAGTGCATTTTCAAAGTATTGCCTGCCTTTTGCAGAATCGGATAGCATGCAGAGGTTTCCGAGCTGGAGCAGGTATCTGATTTTGATATTAAAATCGGAGGTGTCGGCATTGTTTCTGATGTATTCGATGTCTTTTGCCGCGAGGTCGGGCCGGCCCGTGTTTGTGTATGCGGAGGATCGGTCCAGTGTAGTGAGGTTGGCATCGCGAACCATGCCGAGTGAGATGGCAGCGGGAATGGCCTGGTTGAAAAAGAAGAGTGCACTGTCAAACTGATGGTTTTCACCATATATTTCTCCAAGTTTTTGCATCAGCCGGACCGATCCTTGTTTATCATTTATCTTTTGTTTCATTGCGAGTGCCTGTTTTAACTGGGTAGTGGCGTCTTTACTCATACCGGGTAAAACATGAAACAAAATGCCGAGATATCCGAGCGCGTCTGCTTCGAGCGATTTCAATTTAAGAACCCTTGCGTCTTTTACGGCAAAGTTGAGGTGTTCGATGGCAACCTTATAGTTTCCGCGGAAATATTGCTGGCGGCCAAGACCATACAGTGTTTCGGCAAGTTCTTTCCTCGAATTGGATTTTTTAAAGTGATCGCGCGCATTGAAAAAGGCACCAAAGGATCGGTGATGATTTTTGTGCAGAAAAAACATCTGTGCCATTTGATAGTAGGCTTTGCCGGCTATATAATCGAGTTCGTTCTTTTTTGCTTCAGCGATGATGCTTAAAAAAGTTTTTGTGGCAGTGGCGGTATCGGTGATACCTGTTTTTGTGGCTACGGAAATTTTCTGACTGAGGGTTGTGAAGGGGCTAACCACCGGATTTTCTGCGACCGACGACCCTGGTACCAAAAGCAATAAAGAATAGACGATAGCGACAGGTATTTTCATGGTCAATCCGAAAGGTTTGCCTTCCTTTCCAAATTGCCGCCATTTTGGGGTATTTCCTATCCCCACAATGGGTTATAGGTGGATAGAACTAATCAATTCTGTACGGGAAAATTTTTGCCATGATGGTCTTGTCATTTTCCCAGATACAGGTCAAATGCCCCGGACCGAAACCGGTGAGTACCGGCGCCTTACCTTTGGCGATGTTTATTTTCCCGTCTTCGCCGTCGACAATAATACTTCCTTTTTCCGTCCATGCATAAGCTGGCCGGTTGTGAACAACTGTCATGGCGCAGCCTTTGCCTTCCGCGAGTTCCCGTTCTGTTTTTCCGGGCATATAGCTGAATATTTTTCCTTTCCTATACCAGACTGTGTGCAGTTTGTCGTTGATTACCGCCATGCTTCCACCATCCATCGGGCAGCCGTCGACCGCCCAGCTTTCGGTTCCGAGTTTAGCGGGTGCGGCAAATGTTTTTCCTCCGTCATCTGATTCTGTGATATACATATCCCGGTTGCCGCTGAGCCAGTTTCTGAACATGACGATGACTTTGTTCTTTTTGACGATCACCGATGGTTTGCAGCATTCACAAACGGTAGAATCGGGCGATGCATAGATGAGGAGATTTTTTGACCAGGTAAGTCCGTTGTCGGACGATTGCGATCCAAATATTTTGTTGTGTTTGTCGCGCAGGTCGAGCCAAACCGCAAAAAGGTTGTCTCCATCTCCGCTGATTGCGAGCAGTCCTTCTTTTGCAACAGTGTCTGCGTCATTGACTCGGGCACCTTGTTGCCATTGACCCTTGTCGGTTTTGTGAAAGGAAAAAATGTTTCCGTTGTTGTCGCAGGCTATGATGGCAATTCCTTTTCTAGTGGCAGCGATTTGAGGTCCGCGCATATGTGAGGCCGCGAGTTCGGGCACTATCGATACGAGTATTGGTGTCGAGATCCGATCGCCGTCAGGCTGGGCGTTTGCGTAGAGAATGCTGTCGCCGTGCCCGAATACCAGGTGCAGGTTGCCTGATGAATCGGTGACTGCAGCCGGCATCTGGCCGGAACCAACGACCACATTTTCGCTTTTAAATTTTGATGGCGGGTTGCAGGCGATCAGCAATAAGAACATTGCTAAATAAACCGTCGTGGTGCTTCTGAAAGATTTAACGTATTTCAAAACTGAGTGTTTTTTTGTGTTTGTTGTAATAGCTGAGCAGATAGTCTTTAAATGGAATATTTTTTTCGAGATAGCTGTATTCAGTCAGTTTTACTCTTTGAAGGTGGTCATCGAAGTTCTTGAATGTTTTTCTCTCAAGAAGATCGGTTGACTGGACGTGACGACTGAAACCCTCAACTACCCTGTCGCGTTTGCTGTTATTATCAAATACTGCTTCAAAACAAAAAGCCTGTAGCGCTGTGAGATCTTTTTTTGAGACAAGCTGGCGTTGACCGTTGATGCCGACACAAATATGGCAGCCTATTGTAGTATCCTTTCTATTGATAATGTCACAATAGAAAAATCGAGAGCCCACTGTCAGCATTTCTGAAATCGTGTAAATCATTTTGGGATTTGATTGGTTTCTTAGCGGCGTAAGCAGTCGGAAATTATTGTAAAATGTTGTGTCTGACTTTAAATCGGCACAGAGTTTAGATTCTCTTAAGGCGGTGTCTTTTACGGACCAGTAAAATTGCTTATCCATTAAATAATCCCAGATGAGGTAGTTGAATCGGTGATAATGCTTTTTTATAAAATCAGACATTCTATCATCGTCAACATATAGGATATCGACAGATTGACTTTTGATGGTAAAATAGTTGCAAAATTTTTCCTGGTTCAGGTCAACTTCATTTATTGAAGGAGAGCAGGAAGATAAAGCAAGCCACAATACAAAAAATGAGAGTTTTATCATTGATGTTTTGTAGATTTCTGATGAATAGTG
>JACMLD010000358.1 GCA_014379785.1 Chitinophagaceae bacterium | reverse complement strand
TTTTTCGGACCGGTAATGGCGGTATGGTTTGTTATGCTTGCGGTTCTGGGTGGCAGTCATCTGCTTGACTATCCGAGCGTTTTTAAGGCATTCAATCCCTATTATGCTTTTGATATCCTCACAAAATACCCAAAAGGGTTCTGGTTGCTGGGCGCAGTCTTTCTGTGCACGACCGGTGCAGAGGCATTGTATTCTGACCTCGGACATTGTGGCCGCGGCAATATCCGGATATCGTGGATATTTGTGAAAGCAAGTCTCATACTAAACTATCTCGGGCAGGGAGCCTGGCTTCTCTCTCATCACAAAGGATCCGTGATAACAGAATCTCTGATTACAAACGGCTTCAATCCATTCTATGGCATTATGCCCGAATGGTTTGTACTCGCGGGTATTGTAATTGCCACCAGCGCAGCCATTATAGCCAGCCAGGCACTGATCAGCGGATCATTCACTCTGATCAGCGAAGCAATCCGACTAAACTTATGGCCGAAAATGAAATTAAAATACCCATCTGAAGCACGTGGACAAATGTATGTGCCAGGGATAAACACCCTTCTTTTTGTCGGTTGTTGCGGTATTGTATTGTATTTTCAAAAAGCGACCAATATGGAAGCCGCCTACGGCCTGGCTATTACAATGTGTATGATAGCCACAACCATATTATTTTCTAATTTTCTGGTCCTGAGAAGAGCAAATCCTGCTCTTATTTACCTGTTTCTTTTTACCTACCTTGCCATAGAAGTCGCTTTTCTCATTGCCAACCTCGATAAGTTCCCACACGGAGGTTACGTGACCTTAATTGTCGGCGGTGCACTTTTCTTTATCATGTATGTTTGGCACAGGGCAAAGAAAATCAAAAACCGTTATATCGAATTTGTCAGGCTGGAATATTATGTCCCACAACTGCAGGAACTGAGCAGCGACCGAACCATCGCAAAATATGCTACCCATCTGGTGTATTTAACCAGCTCGGAAAATCCGAAAGAGCTGGAACATAAGATCATCTATTCGATATTAAACAGAAAACCGAAACGCGCTGACATTTATTGGTTTATCCATGTTACCACTCTTGATGACCCATATACAATGGAATACAAAGTGGAACATATCATCCCGAACGACATCATCAGGGTAGATTTCCGCCTCGGTTTTCGCGTGCAGCCAAGACTGAATCTTCTGTTTAAAAAAGTAGTTCAGGACCTGGTGGCAAATAAAGAAGTCAGCATCACAAGCATGTATGAAAGCCTTGAGCGGAATAATATAACCGGAGATTTCGAATTTGTGGTCCTTGAAAAATATCTGAGTCAGGACAACGAATTGCCGATACTTGAGCGACTTCTCATGAAATTTCATTTCTGGCTGAAAGACATCAGCATTTCTGAAGAGAAAAGTTTTGGTCTCGACAGCATTAATGTAACAGTTGAGAAGTTTCCGCTGATCGTTTCTTCAGTGGCACCATTCAAACTTAAAAGACTCGAGTAGGCATCACATATAAATTATAAGTTATGACAACCGTTTTAATTGTTTCTCTATCCCTGCTCTTAATATTACTTTCAGGGTTTCGCATTGCACAGGAATATCAGAGAGCAGTTGTATTCAGACTCGGCAGATTCATAAAAGTAAAGGGTCCGGGCTGGTACTGGATAATACCTATTCTGGAAAGGCAGCAGACGCTTGATATCCGGACTAAGACTGTAGACCTCGAACACCAGGAGACAATTACACGTGATAGTGTGACGATAAAAGTGAATGCCGTTCTCTGGTTCAAAGTTATCGACACAGAAAAGGCAGTTATTAAAGTTGCCAATTTCAATCAGGCTGTTTATCAATTTGCCGTTACAGCTTTAAGGAATATTATTGGGCAACACCAACTTGATGAGGTGCTAAACGGACGTGAGCAGATAAATTCGAAATTGCAGCAGATAGTTGATTCGGCCACGGAGCACTGGGGTATCAAAATAGAAATGGTAGAAATGAAAGATGTAGAGATTCCATCGGCTATGCAGCGCGCGATGGCCAGAGAAGCTGAGGCTATCCGGGAAAAAAGGGCAAGGATTATCAAAGCAGAGGCGGAGCTGGAGGCATCGATCAAATTAACCGAGGGAGCGAAAAAGATGGAAGAAAGTCCCTTTTCACTGGAATTGAGAAGGATGCAAATGCTATCTGAAATCGGGATCGATAACAATACGACTACGGTGATACTAATCCCTTCCGAATTTTCAAATGCGGCCAGAAGCCTGACTAAAATGGTCGACCAGCAAGAAAAGAAAAATTAAAAAAAATGCCCCGCAACACGGGGCACAATTCGCTATTAACGAATTAGTTCGACGCCAAGCACAGCGAGAGGGAGAAATCCGGTCCGTTACTCTCGAATTAACCATCGGGATTTCCCCTTACAGTCGAAATGAATTAATCTTCAGTTTCTTCTGCTGCTTCGTAGTTAACATTGTTTTCGGCAATGCCGGTTAGCAACACGTCAGTTTCTTTTTCTTCTGCAAGAGTGGCCTGCAGCAATTCAGCTGCTTGCGTATGTCCAAGTGTCACCGCCAGCTGTGCCAGACCACCATATGTGGCGATCTCATAGTGCTCAACTTTCTGTGCTGCCATGATCAGACCCACATCGCGTGTAGCCGTGCCGGTATCAGTATCTTCAATGATGCTTTCGCCTTCCTTGATGATACCTTCAATCGCTTCGCATTTCTTGCCCTTTGCTGTTTCTTCAATGCTTGCAAACACTTCTTCCAGACGGGTGATCTGCTCTTTGGTCACATTCAGATGATCCTCAAAAGCGGCTTTCAGCTCTTCTGAAGTTGCTGCTTTTTTCATCTTTGGAAGCGCCTTCGCGATCGCCTTCTCTGCATAGTAAATGTCTTTCAGACCATCTACAAAAAATTCCTGCAACAAGGTATCTCCCTTGCCGGCGTTTGCATTCGCATTAGACGCTGTACGTCCATTGGAAGCTGCCTTCTTTTTTGGTGCTGATTTGGTTTGTGCCATGGTTATATTCTTTGGTTTATACCAAAGGTTGTAATTCCCGTGCCAAGCTCCTGAAGGAGCAGTTAAGAAGTAATAAGTTTAAAGTTGAAAGGGGCTTGTGTAGATTTCTCCGCAAACAAAAAAAAGGCCGTCCATACGGACAGCCTTTCCAGAAAAGATAAAATCTATGGCTTGATGAATGGTCCAACGATCGCAAGCACCTGGGCCTTGCTGAGTGGTTCGTCAAACGCTTCAGAAGCTGCATTGGCAGTTATTCCAGTGCCGTTGATGTTTACGATTTCGATGCCGGCCTGCTTGGTGTTTTCCTCGCCATTATAGCTTGGCTGCACCAATGAACTGTTGATACCGCTCTGGTTGAGGGTAATCCACGGTTTCACATTTCCAATACCTGAACCAAATTCTTTACGCATCATTCTGATACGTGCAGCATGTCTTGCCTCCACAGAGTGAATCCGGAGTGCAGCTGTCAGATAATCGCCACCACCCACAAGCTCAGCGGCTCTTCCCTTATATGCTCTTACACCGGTATCTTCAAAAGTCTGGGCAACGTTCAGGAAGGTTTCGAAATTTGTAAACACATTGGAGAAGGGTCCTGTTCCAGAACCCCCGCCTGCAGTGAAGTCAAAAGTCGGTTTCGCCACGGGTGTTCCGCCCACTGCGGTAATGGCTGATTTCAGAAAAGCCACGTGCGCATTTTCATGCTTGGAAATCAGTTGAATCACCTGGCGTGCATCTGCATTCGGTATCAGATTGCCCGCGTTCAGGCCATTTACATAAAATTCTGCCTCCAGATACTCCAGGGTCAGTGCATAGTTCAGGATTTCCACCACCGTGTCATTGGTGCCGGTACCGCCTGCATAGACTTTTCTGAACATGGAGCCGATAGCCAGGGGGATAGCCGCCAAAGCTACCTTTGAGCCAAAGCTTGCAAACTGTTTCATTGCCGAGCGGCGGGTGTCCAGTTTGTCATAGACCTCTGGATCCACCTTTTCAATTGTCTCTAATATATTATTGAAATTCATATTGCTTGATTAATTATTTATGAATAAAATTCCTTTTGAAAATATCAATAGAACGGAAGTCCGCTTGCATCAATCGGAGTCTTGATATAAGTCTGCGCAATTGGCAATACCTCTGTTGGCTTGCGGGTTACATCCAATCCCATTGCATCAACAATTGAATCGTCAGCAAAGCTGTTGCGAACCAGGATATCGCGGATATAGGCTGCGTGCCTTGCTTCCACAGATACAATTTTTCCGGCCAGGACCAGATAGTCAGGACTCACCAGCAAACGACCGGCGCCGTTGTAGGCAGAAACCCCAAGGTCTTCGAAAGCCTTTGCGGTGCCCAATACGCTGTCGCGAGATGCGAAGTTGATACTGCTGAAATCAAATTCCAGTGCTGGAATGGCCATACCACCCAATGCGTTTTTGAAAAATTCACGGTGAGCCACCTCATGATCCCTGATATCTGTCAGACCGGCTGTTTCCGAGGCGGTAATTCCAGAATACTGAGACATGATAACTTTTACGTAGAAGGCGGCTTCCAGTTGCTCGAGGGCATACGCATAATTGAGGATACCTACATCACCTGACCCAAGGCTAACACCAGTCACCGGGTCATTGGGTGCAAGGTTGTTTGTTGGATTACAAGCTGCGGCACCGGCCATGAGGGCTGTTGCAAGACCTGCATAACCCAGGAATTTGCGTCTTGAAAAATTGTCTGAGGACTTTTCCGCCAGCAAAGCGAGGTCCTTCTCTGTTTTCGTTCTTGACATTTGCTTTCTTTTAAGTTGTTTAAAATGCTGTTTTGGTTCTTTTGTGATACCGGATCTGGTCTTGGTGTTAGAGGGAATTATTTTGAATACTGCAACATCCACTCGTAGATGTTCATGTTGTTTTCTTTGTAGTCTGCGCTGGTGGCCTGCGTCCAGGCATCATGGCCAAAGGACTTGAAAATGGTGATTCTTGGGGCCAGCTGGGGTTGGTAGGCGTTGAACCGGCTGATGAATTCGTTGGCCTGACTCACTGGCGTTGTGGGGTCGCCCTCGTTGTGGAATACCCATACCGGCATTTTTGTGTCTGCCAGTTTCTTACAAACTTCATAGGTGTAGTCCACACCTGCCATGGGTACCACAGCAGCTATTTTTTCGGAATTATCGGCTGCCATCGTACACCCTACCGTGCCACCAATGCTCAGTCCGGCAACATAAATTCTCGCCGGATCCACCCGCAATGTCGCCGAAGCGTATGCCAGAATATCATTGATCGAGTTGCCATTCGGAAAGGAACTCAGCTGCGGTGTGATGGTTATAAATGAAAAGTTCTTACCGTTTACTTTAAAGTTGGCGGGAAACTTATTTTCATTCACCATCTTCGGAATCCCATCATTGAGAAGCAAAGGAAGATCTGTACTTCCGTTGCCAAATTGCCCAGCTCCCGGGATGAAAATGATTAAAGGGTAGCGCTTTGTTGTCTGTGTATAATTTGCCGGCCTGGAGACATAATACCCACCAATCTGATCATTTACTCTGAATGCCGCGGGAATCAAAACCGGGGGTTCGGTTTCCACCTGATCATTGATATTTATCGGTCGGTCGGGGTCAGTTTCCACATCTTTACTGCAGCTGCTGGCAAAAATCGTCAGGACAATGCACAAGTGCACGGCAATCCCTCTCATAAAGTCATGAGTTTTGTTGTTGATTAAGGTAGGTGGTCAAAGGAAGAGGTGTAAAGGGATAACGATTGGAAATTCAGCGCGGAATTCAGAGGAGATACGGGGGGTTAGGAATTCCGGATTTCAGATTATAACATTTTCTTTAAAAAAGATTCGCACTTCGCGCAAACAAATCGACATTTCAGCATTTGATAAGGTCAATTGATACAAAAGAGGAAGCGTGTCCGGATTCAAGACGCAACGGAAAGGATTGTAAAAATGTCATTTTGGAAACCTATTCTTATGAATTTAGTTAAGTGGCTCGCAGCCAGTCTTATCCTGTTTAGTAGTTGTAAAAAAGACGACCGCCCGGGTCCAAAGCCGCCGCCAGCGCCGCAGGACAAAAAATACCTGTTGAAAAAAATTGAGTATAAAACTTATAATTATTCTGGCACCTACTCCTATAATAATGACAGCACGCTCTCAGTGATCGATTTTTTGTCCGGAGCGGGCCAGCAGCTGAGGGTGAACTATACCTATACCAACGGACTCATCACAAAAGTGCTGGAACGTGGCTCCCTATATGAAACAAATTATGAATATGATGCCCAAAAGCGTGTGAAAACGATATTATATGGAGAAACCGGCCAGACAGAAAGAGCACATATCTATGAAATTACTTACCAGACCGATGGCCTGATAGCACAGCTGAACTATTACTTTATGAACACCGCAGGCAAGGAACTCAAGTACACCAATATCTATTATCATGATGAAAACAAGCACCTCGCAAAAGTTATTTCTATCTCGGCTCCAGCGCGGTTTGAATATACCATGGATTCCTATTCAGGCCCGGTCAGTTTCAACCCATGGACATTCATCAGCCAGGGAGTACATGAAATGTATCCGATATACAATTATGCGGTATTGAAGAACCTGAAAAAGCTGCCGACAAAAATCACGGTGGTAAAAACGCTGACATCAGGCATTTCAACTGTTGACCGTATCCACGAAAATGATTACACAATCGTCAACCAGCGATTGGACAAGTCTGTCGGACGAGTCACCTACCCTGATTTTCCGCAATACAATTCAACTTCAGAGGTGTTGTTTTTCTATTAATTTATTTGAGGATTGTTTCCCTGCGAATAAGAATGTTAGATGCATTGTAGACAGTAATGTAGTAGAGACCCGCTTTGAGAGTGTTCAGTTCAGTCAACTTCACCTGTGCGGTTGCGCTGTTGACCTGAAATGTCTTCTGTCTGACGATTGAACCCTTTTCATCTGTAATCCGGACGGTTATAGTTCTTTCTGATAGTTTTCCCAGTGGTATTGTAATTTCGTCGGTGAAGGGATTGGGAAAACTTTTCAGATTGTCTGTTGCTGTTTGCAGATTTATAGATTTCACTTCTGAATAATGGTTGCGACCGTTTGCGTCTTTTGACGCAAGGCGATAGTATATCAAAGCAGCTGGCAAAGGATCGGTGTCAGTATACCCATAAAGTTTTGAATTGTTGGCGGGCGCATTCACAGTCGCCACTGTTTTCCAGGTAGAACGGTCGATGCTGCGCTCCACAGTGAAAGTTTTCTTTTCCTCCGCCTCCCACGACAACTGCGGTTTTCCCTGACGAAGACCAAGCCGCAAACCCTGTTCGCCGGATGCCAGTGCGCTGTTTCTTGTAAACTGCAGCATCCACTCGTATACATTCATTCCGAGAGTATCGGTCACATTGCCGACAAAACCTCCGGTCGTGGAACCCGGCGCAATATTTTCGTATGTCCGCTGCCATACATCGTGTCCGCCACTTTCCCAATAGATGGCTCTTGGTTCAGGCATTATCGGTGGATTATACGCTTTTATGCGTGCCATATTTGTGTGTGAATAAGATACCCCTACGCTTCCGTCATCATTATTATGTGTATTTAAAATGGGAAGGTTTGCCGCAGCAATGACATTTGCCTCAGCAACCGTAATTGTCCTGGCCGGGCAGGCGGTTACAATAGCTGCAAGTTTGTTTGCAAAATGAGAGCCGGCGCCCGCATAGTGAAGCGTTCCACCTCCACCCATACTTAGCCCGCATAAATAAATTCTGCTTTCATCCACCCTGAAATTCGCCTTGGCATATTCTATTACGGCATCTACAAGTGCGGGCTGAATGGTATCTATATATGGAGGTGTCAACACCAATCCTTCTTTTATTTGTGGCATGATGGCTATAAACCGATGGGTATTGCCGCCGACTGTGAAGCTTTCAGGAAAACTTCCATTGCGCATCAGTTTTCCCGGACCCCAGAACAAGGCTCTTTCATAAGTGGTCTGATCATCCGATGTGCCGCTTTCACCTACCCCATGCAAAAAAATCATGAGGGGATATTTTTTTGGCGCGTCGGTATTGTAGTCTCTGGGAAGATATTCCCAAAAACAATTGATATTGTCGTGCAGATTTGTCGTGGAGTTGACAGTAAGGCCCGGAGCCTGACCGTAACTGATCGACATTGAGATAAATACAAGCAGACCTGTCAGAACGCTTCTGAAACTCTTCATAAAAAATGAGTTTAGTTGCGGCAGGAATTCGGGGGTCCAGCGAAATTAGTGAATAATGTCTTTAAAATTATTTGACAATTGAGACCAGCTTTCCTGGGTGACTCAAACCGGAAAAGTACAAAACCACAACAAAATCATACTCGAAGAGCCCTCGCATGCCGGTGCTGTGGCCCATCTGCACATGCTAAGGACCAGTACGGAGTTCTCGCAAAATCTTCGTACTTTATCAGCTCATAATTCAACGTTTCGCTGCTATATGGCATCATCATTTTCAAGGTATAAAATCCTGCTTCTTGCCCTTTTCCTGATTGTGGCCACGGGTGCAATCTTTGTACTCACCATATCAAAACAACAGGTAAATTTCAGCGCCGACGTAAAACCAATCATAAACTCAAAATGCATTACCTGCCACGGAGGCGTAAAAGCAAAAGGTGGCTTTAGCCTGCTCTTCCGCGAAGAGGCACTGGCAAAAACTGAATCGGGTGTGTATGCTATCGTCCCGGGAGATGCGAAGTCCAGTGAAATGATTCGTAGGCTAACGCTGAAAGACCCGGAAGAGAGAATGCCCTATCAGCATGCACCGCTGAGCAAAGACGAAATATCCATTCTCACAAGATGGGTGGATCAGGGCGCAAAATGGGGTGAACACTGGGCCTACCAGCCAATCGGAAAAACACCGGTACCTGACGAAGACGATGAATGGATAAGAAATGACATCGATAAATTCATTCTCGCCAGGTTGCAGGA
>JACMLD010000357.1 GCA_014379785.1 Chitinophagaceae bacterium | reverse complement strand
TGGCCGCACCGACCTGCCCGGCGGCAATCATGATCTCCTGATTCAAAAGATAAAGGATGTAATGTATGTTTTGCCGGATGAAACCATTGTGTATCCCGGGCACGGTGAGAAGACAACGATAGGGTATGAGAAGAGGAATAACCCGTTTACAAAGTAGCGGAGGAAAGAAAGTTGATAGTTCTTGGTTCATAGTTTTAGTGGCACCGAAATTAAGCAGTCTTGCCGAGCGCAGCCGAGGCATCCCCGACCGGTACTCAGAGTAATAGCCGGGGACCCCTCGGCTACGCTCGGGTGACAGCACTCAGGGTGACCCGATGAACTAAAAACTAAGAACTAAGAACTTCTTTCCCCCCTAAAAAAACTTAATATTATCCCATGTTTCGAATCGGCTTTGGCATCGACTTCCACCAACTGGCACCCGGAAACCCGCTATGGATCGGTGGTGTAGAGATTCCCCATCACCAGGGTGCGGTGGCGCACAGCGATGGAGATGTCCTGCTGCACGCTATCTGTGATGCCATGCTCGGCGCACTCGCGCTGGGTGATATTGGTGTCCACTTTCCCAACACAAGCAAAGATTTTGAAAATATCGATAGCAAAATTCTCCTGGCAAAATGCGTCGAACTCATCGACAGACGGGGTTATAAAGTGGTGAATATCGATTCGAGTGTTTGCCTCGAAAATCCCAAAATCAGAAAATATGCACCTGCCATGCAGCAGGCAATCGCATCGGTGCTCGGGATATCAACCGAAGATGTGTCCATAAAAGCGACTACGACCGAAAAGATGGGCTTTGCCGGTCGAGAAGAAGGCCTGGTAGCATATGCCAATGTATTACTGCAGAAGAAAAGTTGATAACCCTTTCATTTTCATTCCTACTTTTGCGCCAATGCAGGAAATAAAAGTTAAGATAATCAATGCATCTTCTAACCCGCTGCCATCGTACGCCACAGCGGGATCGGCAGGGATGGATCTCCGGGCGAATCTCGAAGCACCCATTGTCCTCCAGCCGCTCGAAAGAAAAATGATACCTACCGGACTTTTTATAGAACTGCCAAATGGCTATGAGGCACAGGTGAGACCGAGAAGTGGACTGGCCATTAAACAGGGCATCACCTGTCTCAACTCACCCGGTACGGTCGACGCCGATTACAGGGGCGAAATTAAAATCATATTAATCAATCTGTCTGACCAACCCCAGACGGTTGCCCATGGCGAGAGAATTGCACAGATGATTGTAAAGCCTGTTGAACAGATCAGCTGGGAAGCTGTTACTGAACTGGGCATCACCGACAGAAATGAAGGCGGTTTTGGTCATACCGGTAAATAAATCATACATGAAGCAAATTGCCATACTCTCCCTGTTCCTCATAACGCTGGCAGCGGCCAGTTGCAAATCAGCCAAGAAAATTCAATCGGCCATTACAAAAAAAGATACCGCCCAGGTGGTAAGAATGGATAGTTCAAGGCTCGATTCCATTGCATTTATTCACCGCATACTTGCAGGGGTACAAAAAAACAGGATTGATAATTTTAAAACCTTTTCAGCCAAAATAAAAGTTGACTATAAAGACAAAGACGGCCAGCAACCAGAACTGACCGTATTTGTGCGGATGGAAAAGGACAGCCTCATCTGGGTGTCAATCAACGCCACGATATTCAGCTATGAAGCCCTGCGGGTGCTTATTACGCCCGACAGTATAAAAGTGCTCAACAAAAAAGACAAGATCGTTCAGTTAAGGTCTGTCAGTTACCTCAAGGAACTTACGCAACTGCCATTTGATTTTAGCACGTTACAGGATTTTCTCCTGGGCAATCCCATTTATCTCGACAGCAATGTGGTGTCTTACAGAAAAACCGAGACAAGTATCAACCTCATGAGTATTGGCGACAGATTCAAACATTTGCTTTCGGTTTCTGTCAATGAATTTCTATTGCAGCATTCCAAACTCGATGATGCCGATCCCATCCGCAACCGCACCTGCGACCTCACATATACCAATTACGAGCAGAAATACGGCTTCCAGTTTGCCACCATGAGACGAGCCTCAATTGCAGAAAAATCGAGGCTTGACATTGACATGGACTTCAAGCAATACAGCTTTAACGAAACATTAAGCTATCCTTTTGCTATCCCCAAAAATTATAAGCGGCAGTAGACGTTGTGATCAGAGCTGATAATTTATTATTTTTGAAAATATGACAAAAGCGATCCTTATTGCAGCAGCCATGCTTTTTTCTGTATCCGTATTTGCCCAGGGCAAGACTGAACTCGAAAAGGAAAGAGCAGCCATTCAAAAAGAAATGGATGCAGTAAAAAGATCGCTCGACGAAACAAAGAAGAATAAGAAGGTATCGCTTGCACAACTCAACCAGGTACAGAGAAAACTGCAGCTAAGGCAGAAACAGATCAATGTAATCAATCAGCAAATCAACCTTATCGAGGGAGATATCAACCAGGGATGGAGAGATATCACCAAACTCAAGAAAGAGCTCGACACTTTAAAGTACCAGTACGAAAAAAGTGTTGTCTACTCCTATAAAAACCGCAGCAACTACGATTTCATCAATTTTATTTTTTCCGCAGGCACATTCAACGATGCCCTGAAACGGGTTGCTTATCTGAAGTCTTACCGCAATTACCGGGAGCAGCAGGCCGCCAATGTTGTCAGGACCCAGCAGGTGCTGCAACAAAAGATTACGGGACTCAACGTCAACCGTGAAAGAAAAAGCCTGGCGCTGGTAGAAGAAAATTCCGAGAAAAAGCAGCTGGAGGTTGAGAAGAAGGAAAAAGATGCAGTGGTCCGCACCCTCAAGAGCCGCGAGAATGAATTGAACAAGGAACTGGCAGACAAGAAAAAGGCCGAGGCAAAACTCCGCAATGCAATCGCCGCGGCCATCAGAAGAGCGAGAG
>JACMLD010000356.1 GCA_014379785.1 Chitinophagaceae bacterium | reverse complement strand
CAATCGACGACTGGGCAATATCATTGGGCAACACAAAGAGTAAGGCTACGGTCAATTTTGTAAGGAATGCTATTCAATCTGTTTTAGCAAAC
This sequence comes from Chitinophagaceae bacterium, assembly GCA_014379785.1. GTDB lineage: Bacteria > Bacteroidota > Bacteroidia > Chitinophagales > Chitinophagaceae > JACMLD01. The sequence goes on along the minus strand of JACMLD010000356.1, from coordinate 10,504 downwards.
ACCACACCTGCTCCCAATTATCAAAAACCCGTGGGTTGTTTTATAGAATGATGAAAATGAAAAGAAAGCTGTGGCCATTTTTATTATTTGTTGTTTTATCCCTGCCTGCCATCGGGCAACAGGGATCAGCGATGGGTATCATTGTCACGAGATGTGGCACCTGTCACAAACCTGCAGGTGACGCTCCGTTTCCTTTGACCAGCTATGCGGATGTAAAAAAAAGGGTCAGTACGATCAAGGAAGTAATTGAAACCGGGTATATGCCTCCGTGGAAAGCGGACAACGAATACCGCAGTTATTCCAATGATAAATCACTTTCGCCAGAAGAAAGAAAATCGATACTCGATTGGATCGCAGCCGGCGCAAAATCCGAGAAGAACACTAGTGCGCCCAGCAAGCCCGTTGCTTTGGTTGATGATGATGGCGAAAAAAATGCACTCACGGTAAAATCAGATTTCACATACACCGTAAAAGGAGACAATGCAGAGCGTTTTGTAATATTCAAACTTCCATTTGAATATGGAGAGGAATTCAATATTTCTGGTATCGAATTTACGTCGCGCAACAAGCAAGTGGTGCATCATGTCAACTATGGAATCTTCGATGTACCCGATCCCGCAGTGGATATCAAAGCCGGAAATAAATTTATTGAAACGGACAATCCTTCGGCCAACCAGGCAGAATATGATCACTTGTCTGCGCGGCCTGTATACTACACGGGCTGGATACCCGGATCATCAGGAGAAAGATATCCAGAAAACTTTGGCTGGGTGATGCCGAAACGCGGAGTGATCATTTTCACGGTGCATTTTTCGGCCATTGCTGCCAATGAAACATTCGACTTCGGTGTCAGGTTGCGCAAAGCCACGCAACCCATTCAACGAAAAATAAAAATCATCAGCTTCGGTTCGGGAGGAATTGGAGAGAAAGATATCACTCCGAATTTTATTCTGCAGCCCGATAAGGTGAGTCGTTTTGAACTGAAGATGTTTACGAGAAGTCCACAGTCTGTCATGTATGTCTGGCCGCACATGCATTTGCTGGGCAAGACTTTCAAAGCTTATGCCATTGCTCCAAACAAGGATACGATTCCACTGGTTTCCATTCCCAAATGGGATTTCAGATGGCAGGAATTGTATCGCATGCAGCAGCTGACTTATATTCCTGCCGGTTCCACAATGGTGATGGAAGGCGTTTACGACAACACGGCAAACAATCCCCTCAATCCAAATCAGCCACCACAGCTGATTCTGCCAACAAAGAATATGGAAAGTACAAAGGAGATGTTTACCCTCCTGATGATTTATGTGCCATATGAACCTGCGGATGAAAAAATAAAACTTGATAAGGTTTCGCGATAAAAAAATTCAATTGATTGTATGAAGTTTCAAAAGTCAACACTTCTTGTTTCTTTTATTCTGCTGTCCTTGCTCGCTGGTGCACAGGAAGTGTATCATTTCAAAAAAGCACTGTTTCTTTCGTCTGGAGGTCGATATGGCAGGGAAGCGATTTACACTGATGCGCTTGCTTACCAGCTTTACACAAATACGTTGAAAACTCCGGCCGACAGTGCTGTCTGGGGTAAGGATGATACGGGTGCTGAGCTGAGATGGCAGTCAGTGGTGGCGGATACGGCCAACCGGTTGTTCAGAAGAGGTGGCCGTGGCGGTGGCGGATTTGGAAGAGGCGGATACATGTATCTCACCTATGAGTCCGACAAAGAAAAAGTTGCTTTGCTGAATGTAAGAGGCAGCAGTGGACTGTATTTCAATGGCGAATCACATGGCGGGGATCCTTACAGTTCCGGCTGGCTCTATATTCCGGTCAAAATAAAAAAAGGGCTCAACGAAATTTATCTCAGAAGCACATTTGCCATTGCAAATCTCACGTTTCCTGTAAAACCTGTTTCGCTTAATACAGAAGATCCAACCTTTCCACATATCGTTGTCGGTGCGCAGAGCAATGCTTTGCAGGCAGCAGTTGTAGTGATCAACAGTTCACCCAAAGAACTGAAAGGGCTGCAGATCCGGAGTATTGTTGCCGGTCGCGAAGTGATGACCTCTTTGCCCAATATAACGCCGATGAGTACCCGAAAAACAGCATTTGACCTGGATGGCAGCAGTGTCACCACCTCGGGCAAACAGGATTGCAAAATCACGCTGATGGCAAATGGAAAAGTGATTGATGAAGCAGTGGTTGCGATGGATGGCGTAAGTAGTACAGACAAACACAGTAATACTTTCATCAGTCAGATCGATGGCAGTCTTCAGTATTATGCTGTGACCCCGCAAACCGGCACAAACACCTCAAACAGTGCGCTGTTTCTTTCTGTGCACGGCGCTGGTGTGGAGGCAATCGGGCAGGCAAGAGCTTATATTCCCAAAGACTGGGGAAACCTGGTGGCAGCCACCAATCGCCGTCCCCGCGGATTCAACTGGGAGGACTGGGGACGACTCGATGCACTGGAAGTGCTGCAGATAGCAAAAGACAAGTTCAAACCCGATGCGCAAAAAGTTTACCTAACCGGGCATTCGATGGGCGGACATGGTACCTGGTTTCTCGGAGCGACATATCCCGACAAATGGGCTGCCATAGCGCCATGCGCCGGATATCCAACATTGAAAGGATATGGATCTGCAGATGGGCTGATACCAGACAGCAGCGGCAATGCACTTGAGCAGATGCTGCTACGGTCAGGCAATCAGAGCGATGTTATAAAACTGGTTTCGAATTACAAACCGCTCGGTGTATATGTTTTTCATGGAGATGCCGACAGAACCGTTTCGGTAAATTATGCCAGGCAGATGCGTGGCCTTCTGGGCGGATTTCACAGTGATCTGAGTTACTATGAATATCCCGGTGGCAGTCACTGGTTTGGCGATCATAGCGTGGATTGGAAGCCCATCTTTGAATTCTTCAAATGGCATCAGCGGCCTTTGGATTCGGCTGTTAATGTGATAGACTTTATGACGGCCAGTCCGGGTATTTCATCTTCTTATTACTGGGCATGCGTTCTTCAGCAACAACATCCTTTGCAATACAGTCGCATAAAACTCAATAGAAATAAAGCCACAAAAACCATTGATGGCACAACCGAAAATGTGCGGTTGTTGCAGTTTGGTCTGAAAGAATTTGCCACGGGCACGCAGATCAGAATTGTACTGGATGGTGGCCCGGCACTGCAATACACAACTCGTGGTGCGGGCGATACATTGTTTCTGTTAAAGGAAGCAAACAGCTGGACGATTGGGTCAAAACCTGATTTTTATCAGAAAGGTCCGCACCGGTATGGCACCTTGAAAGATGCATTCAACCACAGGATGATTTTTGTATATGGTACTTCAGGGACAAAAGAAGAAAATGAATGGTCGTTCAACAAGGCACGTTATGATGCCGAGACCTGGTATTACAGAGGAAATGGCGCGGTTGATATAATAGCCGACAAAGATTTTACCATCGACAAATACAGGGACAGAGGTGTAATTATTTTTGGAAACAAAACCAGCAACCGCGCCTGGAACGCATTGCTGGCTGACTGTCCCATTCAGGTCGAAAGAAATAAAATAACAGCCGGTGATAAGACCTGGCAGGGCGATGACCTCAGTGCATACTTCGTTTGGCCCATTAAAAGTTCATCCATCGCGTCGGTCGGCGTTATCAGCGGCAGCGGTTTGAAGGGAATGAATGCCGCCAATGCAAACCAGTATTTCGCTGGTGCAAGCGGATTTCCCGATTTTATGATTTATAGTCTCGAGATGCTGCGGTCTGGTCCGGGACAGGTGAAGATGGCTGGCTTTTTTGATTACAACTGGCAACTGGTTCCGGGAGAAATGGAACTTTCAAAAGAAGGATTATGATGAGGAATGCAAAAAGATTCGGGCTTGTGCTGCTGGCAGTGTCTTCCTGTTTTATCTCCAGTGCCCAATTAAGCAAGACTGCCGCACGCGAAGTGGCGGCTTCGATGATGGCTGATGAACTTAAAAAGCAGCGCATCGCATTGGAGTCCGAATGGAATAACAAGATATTGATCAACGACGACGACTCTTTAAAATTTGAGTACAAGGTTTTTGGTGAAAAACCCACCGATGGGCGAAGCCTCTATATTTCTATGCATGGCGGTGGAAATGCACCAGCTCCCGTCAACGACCGGCAATGGAAAAATCAGATCGGTTTGTATAGGCCTTATGAGGGCGTGTATCTGGCGCCTCGGGCTCCAACAAATACGTGGAACCTGTGGCATGAAAAGCACATCGATTCACTGTTCGACAAGTTGATTTTAGCGGCGATCTTATTTGAGAATGTCAATCCGAATAAAGTTTACCTGATGGGATATTCTGCGGGTGGCGATGGAGTATATCAATTGGCTCCGCGGATGGCGGATCGCTTTGCCGCAGCGGCAATGATGGCTGGCCATCCGAATGAAACGACAGCGGCGGGATTGCGCAATATTGGGTTTACGATACATATGGGTGGGGTCGACAGTGCATACAACAGAAATGCGATTGCGCGACGTTGGGCCCTGATGCTCGACAGTCTTCAGCAATTGGATCCCGGAGGATACAAGCATTTTGTACAGGTGCATGAAGGGAAACCGCACTGGATGAATCGTGAAGACTCTGTTGCTGTTCCATGGATGGCTGCCTTCCGCCGGAATACATTGCCGGAGCGGATCGTGTGGAAACAGGATGATGCGCTTCATTCCTCCTTTTACTGGTTGTCGGTCCCTGCAGGTGTGGCTCAACCGTATGGCGAAATAATCGCCGGATACAAGGGAAATGTAGTGTCCATCGAAAAGTCGTATACAAATTCTATTACAATAAGATTGAATGATAAGATGATGAATCTTGATCAACCCGTTATTATCCGGTATCTCGGCAAGGAAATTTTTCGTGGTAAAGTGGCAAGAAGAAAGGATGTAATTTTCCGGACCATTCAGCAACGCAAAGATCCGGATCTGATTTTTTTCGTTGAATTGGTAATCATGGATGGGAAGATTGTAAAACAGTAATGATGAAAAAACTTTCTGCACTTGTTCTCTTTCTCATTGTCATTTGCGGCCAGGTACTTGCGCAAAATGGAGTTCATCCGCAATCCGCAACTTATGAATGGCCAACAGACGTGCAGGTGAAACAGAAGCTTGACAAGTGGCAGGATCAGAAATTTGGTATCATTATCCATTGGGGATTGTATGCAGTTCCAGGTATTATTGAGTCGTGGGCATTGTGTTCGGAAGACTGGATAGAGCGGGATAGTACGGTCTCTTACGATGCGTTTAAAAGTTGGTATTGGGGGCTGAAGAAAGATTTCAACCCGGTAAATTTTGATCCGGATAGTTGGGCAAAGGCTGCGAAGGATGCGGGCATGCGTTACCTCGTTTTTACCACGAAGCATCATGATGGTTTCAATATGTTTGATACGAAACAAACTGACTTCAAGATCTCTGATGGCCCCTTTAAAAATAATCCGAAAGCCGATGTAGCAAAATATGTTTTTGACGCATTCCGGAAACAGGATTTTATGATTGGCGCTTATTTCTCAAAACCCGACTGGCATTCCGAATATTTCTGGTGGCCGAAGTATGCGACAGCGGACCGCAATCCCAATTATGATATCCGCAAGCATTCCTGGCGTTGGAACCAGTTCAAACAATTTACGTTTAACCAGATCCGTGAGTTGATGAACAACTATGGGTCGGTCGATATTCTCTGGCTCGATGGAGGATGGGTGCGGCCAAGAGAAACCGTGAATGCGGAAGTAATTTCATGGGGCGCGCGGATACCGGATTGGAGTCAGGAAGTAGACATTCCGGGCATCGCGACGATGGCGCGAAAAGCACAGCCTGGTCTGCTGATGGTGGATCGCACCGTTCATGGGCCGTATGAAAATTACCAGACACCGGAGCAGCGTGTGCCGAAAACAAAACTGGATTATCCATGGGAGAGTTGCATGACTTTGGGTGATGCCTGGAGTTATGTGCCCGGCGACAAGATGAAATCAACTTCAAAAGTGATCCATACCCTGATTGAGATTGTTGCAAAAGGCGGTAATCTGCTTTTGGGTATCGGACCAAAACCCGATGGCACCATACCGGTAGAAGTTGTACAACGGTTAAAGGAGATTGGGGGATGGATGGAAAAGAATGGTGCGGCGATTTATAATACCCGGGCATTGGATGTTTATAACGAGGGCAGTATTTTCTTCACGAGAAATAAATCTCTAAAAAAAACCTATGCATTGGTGCTTATCAGCGAGGATGAAAAATTGCCTCCCACTATTTCCTGGCAAAGTCATATTCCCTTGAAAGGATCAACTATGCAAATATTGCAGACCGGCGAAAAAGTGAGATGGAGGATTGTAAACGGTAAAGTGACCGTTGACCTTCCCGAATCTTTCCGAAATGCAAAAGCCAATATTCCCGCTCTTGCGTTTTCGTTTACTTCGGTCGAGTAAAAGGGAACAAACGATGACGCTATTGGATTTTCTTTATCTCCGTACTGATTCCTGAAGAGATGAGATATACTTTTGAAATACTCTTATCCTTGTTCAAAGTAAAATAAAGTTGTCGATCGGAATCATCGGCGTAAAAAAGCCTGGTTTCGGATTCCGGTTTTAACAGTGTTTCTCTTCCGTCTGTCCGTTTAATATAAAGTTTGTCATTCTTCCTGATAATCTCGAATGGAAAGGTCCCTTCATATTTGCCGATGAATTTACCTGAAAGTGTATCGGCTAATTTGATCTCTTTGTGAACGTAAGGCAGTTCGACCGGCATATTGAGCATCCCGTACGAAAGGGCATGGCCCAGTGCTGTGCTGCTGAAAGAGTTGTTTGAGATTACAATAATGTAAATATTTTTCAGTGGGTAGTAGCTCATATAGGAGGTGAATCCCGGAATCCCGCCGTTGTGCCATATCCTCGGATGTTGTTTAACACTGTCGATCATCAGGCCATATCCAAATGTTTCTTTGTCCATGCTGTTTATATGTCCTGTAGTCATTTTTTTTACTCCTGCAGCCCCGATTACATGATTGCTGTATAATGCCTTAGACCATTTATACAAGTCTTTCGCCGAAGAATAAACAGCACCAGCACTCCACGCCGCATTGATATTAATATACCCGGCATTGTAATAGGTATTTCCTCTTTTGGAATAGCCTTTTGCCCTTGAAGGCAGAATGGTATCTGAGCGATCAAGACCTGTATTTGAAAGGCCTGCGGGCGTAACAATATTTTTGGAGAGAAAACTACTATAACTTTCCCCGCTTACCTTTTCTATGATCATTCCCAGTAGAAAATAGCCTGAATTGCTATAACTGGATTTGGTACCCGGCGCAAAGTCATATGGCATATTCCTGAACACGGAAATAAAAGAGTCGGGGGGAAGTTCAAGGTATGCGTTGGTATTCCAGAATTCGTCCAGGCCTACATAGTCAACAATACCTGAACTATGAGTCAGTAACATATGAATTGTTACACTGTCGGCCTTTGGAAAGCCGGGAACATACTTACTTAGCTTGTCATCCAGGTGCAATTTGCCCTGTTCCTCGAGTTTCAATATACATGCTGCCGTAAATTGTTTGGTTATCGATCCTATTCTGAACCTGGTGTCGATCGTATTAGGGATTTTCCATTCAAGATCCGCAAAGCCAAAGGCTTTTTCGAAAACAACTTTATCACTTTTGATTATTAATACCGCTCCGCTGAACTGTTTTACCGCGTACTGAGCCTGCATAAATTTATCAATCGAAAAATCTTGTTTAGCCTGGGAATATGTTGCAAGCGGGAAGATAAAGAGCAGGAGAAATTTGATCATCAATCAGTGTTTTGATAAAGTTAACTTATAGGGATCAGGAAATCATAGATTTGAAGTTCGGTTTCCTTCTTCGTTTCCAAACCGGCGGGTGATGGGCCGAAAATAAAAAAGGGATCTCTTATAAAAAATTTGCGAAACCGAATGGCTGCATATATATTTGCAACCAATTAGCTGCGCAATCAGGAAGTGTATCATGCTCCAAATACCTTCGCATAACCAGAGAATGCCAGCGCGTGAAACCGGAACAGCAAGGTCCGAAAATTTACTACTTACTTAAAATCGAAAAAATGAAAGAGTTTTACATATGGGTGAATGATTTCAGACGAATCTGGGAAACCAAATTCAACCAACTCGAAAGGCTATTATCTAAAATGCAAAATAAGAAAAAATGAAAACAGATTTGCTATTCGATTTTTCTGTGGACAAAGCCAACAGAACGGTGGTGTTTAAAAGAGAATTTGCGGCAGATCAGTCGCTGGTATGGGATGCTTTTACGAAACAGGAAATTCTTGATCAATGGTGGGCGCCAAAACCCTGGCTGTCGAAAACAAAGCATATGAATTTTGAAGTGGGCGGACGGAGATTTTATGCAATGGTGAGTCCGGATGGTATGGAGAAATGGTCGGTACAACGATACACTTCCATTACACCGATAACAAACTTTAAAATGCTGAATTCATTTGCAGACAAAGACGAAAATCCGGAATTACCAGGTTCGCAATGGGATCTGAGTTTTCGTGAGGAGAATGAAAATACAACCGTCACCATCTCCATATACAATGAATCACAGGAACGTTTTGAAAAAATGCTTGAAATGGGCTTCAAAGAAGGCTTTACGATGACAACAAGCAATCTTGAAACTTTACTAGCCACTTTGTCGAAGCGTTAGCTCCGCTCTTTGCGGAGATTAAAGGCGTCATTCGCCGCATAAAATGCGGTGATTATAGTAAAATGCGGCGAATAAGTGGTATATTCGCCGCATAATCTATAGATGGACAGATATATACACCAACTTAAAGACTGGCCGGAATTCCATTGGGATCTGGAAAAGCTGGGACCGCAGGTGGCCCAGGTACGTCACCGGCAAGGAAGGCTTCTTGGCCGTATGGAAGGGCTTGGCTTTGGTTTGCAGGCAGAAGCATCCCTTCATACACTTACCTTGGATGTTTTAAAATCCAGCGAAATAGAAGGCGAATTGCTCAATCCGGATCAGGTTAGATCATCTATTGCCCGAAGGCTTGGAATGGACGTGGCCGGGCTTATTCCCGCTGACAGGAATGTCGAAGGGGTTGTTGAATTGATGCTGGATGGAACACAGAACTATAAAACCGAACTCACGGATGAGCGCCTTTTCGGTTGGCATGCGGCACTTTTTCCAACGGGGAGAAGCGGGATGCATAAAATAGTTGTAGGGAACTGGCGGGACAATGAGAGGAATGATCCCATGCAACTGGTTTCCGGCGCAATGGGAAAACAGAAGGTTCATTACCAGGCCCCGGACGCTGAATTACTAAACGATGAAATGAATGCCTTTATCAAATGGTTTAACAAGCAAACCACGATTGATTCCGTCATCAAAGCAGCAATAGCCCATCTATGGTTTGTAACAATACATCCTTTTGATGATGGCAATGGTCGTATCGCCAGAGCAATTGCTGATATGCAATTAGCGCGCTCAGATGGCAACAATCAACGATTCTACAGTATGTCGGCGCAAATCAGAAAGGAACGAAATGCGTATTACGACATTTTAGAAGAAACCCAAAAGGAAAGCCTGGACATAACAGCCTGGTTGGAATGGTTTCTTGGTTGCCTGGATCGGGCATTGATCGCTACTGATGAAACACTGGCAGTAGTAATGCAAAAAGCAAAGTTCTGGGAAAAGAATTCAGCCATTTCATTCAACGAACGTCAAAAACAAATGCTTAATAAGTTGTTAGACGGGTTCGATGGAAAACTTACTTCATCCAAGTGGGCAAAGATTGCCAAATGTTCGTCAGACACGGCCATCAGGGATATAAACGATTTACTGCAAAAGAATATACTGATTAAAGAGCCTGCTGGTGGTCGTAGTACAAGTTACATTTTGCGAAATGATTAAATACCGGTTGAGCATGAAGAGTTTGCGAATTACAACATGTTGTACCAAAAGAAAAAGGCTTTGAGGATATTATTCTCAAAGCCTTTCGTCTTCTGTGGTGTGGGGCGGGATCGAACCGCCGACACAAGGATTTTCAGTCCTTTGCTCTACCGACTGAGCTACCGCACCATCGTATTTATCTGATAAATAACGAATTCGAAATCTCGTTTTATGGAGACGGGCAGCAAAAATATGACTTGATGCCCAAAAAACCGAAAAAAACAGGGAAAATTATCAAGCAGTCCGAAAGCGGCTGGGGATCCCTCGGATTCGCTCGGGATGACCAGCAGCATATTGTCGGCTGGGGATTTCTCCACCCTGGCCCTTCGGGCCGGAGTCGAAATGACGGCACCCTGCTTCGTCGCATCGCGGCACGCTCCTTCGCTAAACCTTCGGCGGGCAGAGCATTCTCCCACATTCATCACATTTTCCCACATTCCCCACATTCTATATCCCTACATCCCATATTCCGCCAAAAACTTAATCCTCATAATCTTCAGCTGCTCCCACTCCAGATCCATATCAGCCAACTCCTCCTTCGCCACCTGCAGACT
>JACMLD010000355.1 GCA_014379785.1 Chitinophagaceae bacterium | reverse complement strand
GAAAGGACCGTCGATTACCACTTTTTTCCAGAGCTTGTTGACCGTGTCTCGTTCCTGGAATCACGTTTAAGGTAATGTCTGGCGATAAGTTCAATGTTAAGTTGACGAGTTGGCAATACGCTACATTTGTGATTGTCGTTTTCTCCAGTAAAGGACGCCTGTCAATGATCTTCCTTCACCTTCAATTATAAGCATACCCTTACGATGATCATCAGACCGGCTACGCCGGCATCCCAATGCGTGCTATCTCCAAGGCACATGAATTGCATATGTTCCCGTACAATTAAAGCGGATCGTAAACAGAATCCGCTCTGGTTCAGTGCCAATCATTGTTTTCAAAATATAATAATTTTCAAATGAGAAGATTACCTGTCTATTTGTTATTAGATACTTCCGGTTCCATGACCGGAGAGCCCATCGAAGCCGTGAAAAATGGCGTTCAGGTCATGATCAGCTCCTTAAGGCAAAATCCCCAGGCAATAGAAACTGCCTTTATTAGCATTATCACATTCGACAGTGATGCGAGGCAGATCGTTCCCCTAACCGACCTGGCATCTTTTCAGATGGTTGATATCAAAGCCACCGGCACAACCTGCCTCGGCGATGCATTGAAACTTGTGTCATCCTGTATCGATAATGAAGTGGCTAAGACAACAGCCGAGCAAAAAGGCGACTGGAAGCCACTGGTTTTTATCATGACCGATGGTATTCCTACAGATGACTGGCAAAGCGGCCTGGAAGAATTCAAAAAACGCAAAACTGCATTTACTGTCGCCTGCGCCGCCGGCAGCGGTGCTGACTCCAACCTGCTTAAACAGATTACCGACAATGTCGTTAGCCTCGATACAGCAGACAGCCAGAGCATTGCGAAATTCTTTACCTGGGTAACTGCTTCGATCGGTGTAACGTCTACTAAAGTGGAAGATGGTGGCACAGAGGTCACCGGCTTAGGCGAACTACCGCCCCCACCATCCGAACTCAATATTGTCACGTAACCAGATAAAAAAGTAGGGGAATCAAGAGCAGCTGACCACCTGGTCCCCGTTTTCAATATTGCACATAAAGACCTGAACAGAATAATCATTTATAAACTGTTTCAATGGCTGCCATAGGATTTTCTAAATAGTGCTGAATGAAGGACGTGAAACAACAGTTGACCAGGCTCTTTAAAAGCAATAATATTAATGTCGCAAATCACCGTATGGAAGCCCTCGGCCAGTTTTCGCAGGCGGAACAGAACGTTGCCGATATAAATCTGATTTTAGAAAAAGAGGTAGCACTGATGACCAGGTGGAAACAAAAAGAAAGAATTGCAGACATTATACAACAGCCACTAAGAGTACTTAACGCGACTGTAGGAAAGCCATACGAAACAAAGCTGGACTTTGATAAACTCAAGTGGGTAGACATTACTGATTTTTATTTTGAAGGACTCGAAGATGTGGGCCTTCATTTTGACGACAAGACCAGGCAAATAATGGGTGTGCCCACGCAAAGTGGCGATCGGCGCATAACTTTTAAATTCAAGGTTGAAGCCCAAATTGAGGAAGAAGCCTATAATGAAAAAACGTTTACGCTGATCATAAACCCGGATCCGAGATCCCTTTGGAAAAAGATCGAAACCGACAAAAATTTACCATACTGGAAAGAAGACGATGTCACGGTTTTTGAACCCCTGGGGGATCGGCACATCCTCGTTTCGTCTAAGCGGGGAAGGGCACATGCAAATGTCGGATCCTTTCGTGAGGATGACTATGCGTTTGCCGAGCTTCCGAACAATTGGAATATTGTGGTCGTGAGCGATGGAGCAGGCAGCGCGAAACTGTCGAGAAAAGGATCAAGCATAGCGTGCAATGGAATTGTAGAACATTTTGGTGAAACGTCATCAGTTGAGGGTATGGCCGAGATTGATGAAATACTGCAACAGGCTGCCGCCGACCGCGACGAGGAAGGTTCCAGGACTATTAACCGACTTGTCTACAATAACCTTGGCAAAGCAGCCTTTGCCGTTCATAAAAAACTGGAAGCCTTTTCCAGAAACGAAGGCATCCCGCTAAAGGATCTTAACTCGACGCTGATTTTTACTTTGTTCAAGAAATATCCCTTCGGATATGCACTGCTTTCTTTTGGTGTTGGCGACTGCCCGATTGGGGTACTCAATAAAGATCTATCAGAAATTACATTGATGAACTGGCTGGATGTTGGTGACTTCGGGGGAGGCACACGGTTTATTACAATGCCTGAGATATTCCAGAGCGATAAATTTGCCACCCGCTTCGGATTTAAAGTTGTTGAAGATTTTTCTTATTTGATCATGATGTCGGATGGCGTATACGATCCAAAATTCGTTGTAGAAGCCAATTTAAAGGATATTAAAAAGTGGCAGGATTTTCTGGCAGACATCAGTGGCAAAAATGACGAGAACATACAGGTCGATTTAAGTATCGGGAACCCGGACATTGTCAGCCAGTTTTCTGCATGGATGGATTTTTGGAGTGCGGGCAACCATGACGACCGAACACTTGCCATTGTGTTTTAGTGGTGAAATAATATGAACAACAAATTCTGTAAGCTTTGAGCTACGTTGACAAACTTTTTGCAAAACCCGGAAACAATATAAGGTCGGTGCCTTCTGCCTTACATGCAGGGAAAGTGTATCAGTACGTTGACAATGGCGAGCCAATGAGGGGAGGAATGAAGGACGTATATTTTTCTCCCGACAGGTCTTATGTGGTGGCCTTTTACCGCGATCGGCAGGATTACAATTCAAAAGAACGACTGAAAAAGCTCGTGACCCAATATTATGACGCTTTTTTCAATCGCGACGGTGGCGAGTATTACAAGGAACTCTATTGCTGGCCCACCGATATGGTTGAAATGCAGAACAAAGTTGGACTCATTGTGCCTACGTATGCGAAGAACTTTTTTTTCAAAAAAGGATATGCCGAAAGCGAGGGCATAAAAGGAAAAGAAAAACAGGGCCTTTGGTTTGCCTCGGGCAAATTCAGACACCCGCAATTCAGCCTTCGTCTTGACGAATCCGAATTAGGGTCCTGGCTAAGTTATTTTCAAATCTGCGTAAAGATTGCCAGAGGTGTGAAACGACTGCACGCCGCCGGGCTTGCCCACTCCGACCTTTCATATAAAAATGTTTTGATTGATCCCGTAAGCCGGTCTGCTACTATTATTGATATAGATGGACTTGTTGTGCCCGGGCTTTATCCACCAGATGTGATCGGTACCGCGGATTTTATAGCACCGGAAGTGCTGGCCACGAAACACCTGGAACTGCACGACCCATATCGGAAACACGCCAACCGCACGACTGACCTGCATGCAATGGCGGTAATGATCTATATGTATCTGCTATACCGGCATCCCCTAAAGGGTGGCAAGGTGAACGCAATGGATGCCGAACAAGATGACCTGCTGTCCATGGGAGAAAAGGCGCTTTTTATCGAACATCTAACGGACGCTTCTAATCGACCCAAGCTGGCGCAGATTTCGAAATGGGCTTTGCCCTGGGCAGATGTTTCAAAACTACCTTACACCATCACCGGGCCTTATCTGAAATCGCTGTTTGACCAGGCCTTTATATCGGGTTTGCATAATCCGAACCTTCGACCGAATGCAGATACCTGGGAACAGGCATTATTAAAAACGACCGATCTGATGCAGCCATGCAGTAACGCCGGGTGTAAACAGAAATGGTTTGTGTTCGATAACACCGCTACACCGAAGTGTCCGTTTTGCGGAACACCGATTAAAGGAACCTTGCCAGTGCTTGATCTGTATTACCAGTTTAAGCCGACGGTGTGGAAACCCGAAAATCACCGTTTGATGGTTTATCATAACCAATATTTGTTCAACTGGCACGTCAACAGGAACATCTTACGAAACGAGAAATTAACGGCCGAACAGAAAGTGCCGGTTGGTTACTTTACCTTTCAAAACAATAAATGGGTGTTGGTAAATCAGAAACTCACTTCTCTTAAAGACCTTACAGAAGACAAAGATGTGCCTCCCAATACCATGGTAGACATCGTAGACGGTAAAAAGCTGTTGTTGTCTGCGGAGGAGGGAGGACGAGTGGTGGTGGTTTCGATGGCAAACAAATAATTCACGGGCACGGTTATGGATGGGTATCGGTATAAGCGGATAAGAATTATCTAATTTTCAATTAAGGATGAACAAGTAAAATAAAAAACTATGAGACTTAAACCTGCAGGCATTCTGGTTATCTTGATAATAATAGGGGTGCTCGCCTTTTTTGCCCTTAGACCGATGTTCTCCAGACTGAGGAGCGAGAATGCGGTTGAACTTCCCAACAGTTCTCCTGCAAAAAAAGATGGCTCTGCGGACAGCAGTGCCCCTTCGGCGACGTCTTCGTCGTCCACAGGTTCTTCCGGCGGTAAAGCTGCTGAAAGCCGCGAATTCAATTATACCCCGGAGAAACCGCAGAATGGAACGCTGCGCGGAGTGGTGGAAGTGGGTGCTACCGGTTTCAACTCTTTTGTGATCAATATGGATGCCTCGAAGCGTTGGGAGATCGTATCGAAAGATTTTGGCGAATCGCTGGCTTACGAAGGCCTCGCCTCATCCGAAGACATACGCGCGGG
>JACMLD010000354.1 GCA_014379785.1 Chitinophagaceae bacterium | reverse complement strand
CTGGTAGAATGGGTTTCAGGAGGCTTTGACGCAGAGCGGTGGATGATGCATTTTATGGCGGCATTTTTTCTGGTATTTTCCTTTTTCAAGCTGTTGGATTTGAAAGGGTTTGCTGACAGCTATTCCAGTTATGACATCATTGCCCGCAAATGGCGTGGCTGGGGATATATATATGCCTTTATTGAGCTGGGACTTGGACTGGCATACCTCACCCATTTCTTTCCTGCTGTTACAAATATTATAACCCTTGTTGTGATGACGGTCAGCCTTATTGGCGTGATACAGGCGGTCAGCAGCCGCAAAACCATCCGCTGCGCATGTCTTGGCGCGGTTTTTAATCTGCCCATGAGTACAGTTACCATTATAGAAGATGGATTGATGATCGCTATGAGTGCTTATATGCTACTCGCCTAAAAGGGAAGCCAATTGGCCGGTATATAAGTCAGGGCATCTGCAATCCGGATACTTCTTGTCGCAGTTTGGATACATTTTTGATAAATATCTGTCCCAACTTTGCAGAAACACTGATATAATGCAAACAAGAAAACTTGGGTCTCAGGGACTACGTATCCCATCGCTCGGCCTCGGATGTATGGGAATGACAAAAATTGCAGGAATGGATATTTATGGTGAAGCAAACGAGCAGGAATCAATTGCCACCATTCACCGCTCCCTGGAGCTGGGAGGAAACTTTCTCGATACTGCTGATTTATATGGGCCGGTGTTCAACGAAAGGCTGGTCGCAAAAGCAATAAAAGGGAATCGTGATCAATACATCATTGCAACAAAATTTGGGTTTGAAATTGACGACAACGATGCATTGACCTGGAAAATCAATGGAACACCGGCATACGTAAAAAAAGCTGCAGAGCGGTCACTGAAAAACCTCGGCACAGATTATATTGATCTTTATTACCTGCACCGTCTTGATCCAAATACTCCGATAGAAGAAACAGTCGCTGCGATGGCAGAGCTCGTAAAGGAAGGCAAAGTTGGATATATCGGACTTTCGGAAGTTTCATCAGATACAATCAGAAAGGCACATTCCGTTCATCCACTCACGGCAGTGCAGACAGAGTTTTCCATCTTCGAAAGAACGGCAGAAGAATCCGGTATTCTCGATACGCTTGAGCAAATGGGGATTGGATTTGTAGCCTACTCGCCTCTTGGTAGAGGTTTTCTAACAGGGAGTGTGAAAAAGCCGGAAGATATTGACGATAATGACTTTCGAAAGACAATACCACGTTTTCAGGGTGAAAATTTTTATAAAAACGTTGAACTTGTAAGCCAGATAAAAGCCATGGCGGAAGAAAAATCCGTGACGGCTTCTCAACTTGCAATCGCCTGGGTGTTGTCAAAAGGACTCGTACCCATACCCGGAACAAAAAGGAAGAAATATGTTGAAGAAAATATTGCCGCAACAGACATTGTGCTGACTACCGCCGAATTAGCTAAGCTTGAATCTATAGTACCTTTGGGATTATCAACCGGTGACAGGTATGATCAGTCCGGAATGTCAATGATCGATAACTAAAAGAATGAAAAAAGTAAATAGAATAACTGTTAACTCCATATCACAGTTGCATCACATGCTGAATATTTCTTCCCCATTGCATCCACTTGTGAGCGTTATAAAGCTGGATGAACTGAACCCGGCTACATGGATAGAATGGGAACAGATGATTTTAAACTATTACAATATAACAGTCAAAAAATCGCTCAATGCTTCCATGAGATATGGTCAGAGTAGATATGATTTTAACCAGGGTACCATGGCATTCATTTCGCCAGGCCAGATGATCTCATTGGAGGCCACTGACCCCGGATGCAAAGGATGGTGCATTTCATTCCATCCTGACTTCATAAACCAATATCCATTGGGTAAACAGATCAAAAACTTTGGCTTTTTTTCTTATGACGTAAACGAAGCGCTACATCTTTCAGAGAAAGAGGATACCATGATGGATTCCATTATCACAAATCTGAAAC
The DNA here is from genome assembly GCA_014379785.1 of Chitinophagaceae bacterium. GTDB lineage: Bacteria > Bacteroidota > Bacteroidia > Chitinophagales > Chitinophagaceae > JACMLD01. The sequence continues at coordinate 2,466 of JACMLD010000354.1, read as the reverse complement.
AAGAATATGAGATGACCATCGATAATTTCAGCCAGGAGCTAATGGTTTCTCACCTTGAATTGTTACTAAACTATTCCAACAGATTTTATACACGTCAGTTTATTACAAGAAAAACAGTCGGAAATAATCTTCTTGCCCGACTGGAAGAAATCCTGACAGAATATTTTTCCGGAAATTTAGTGGCCGAAATGGGTTTACCAACTGTGCAATATATTTCTGCAAAGCTGAACGTGTCACCAAGTTATCTCAGCGATATGCTGAGAAATCTCACCGGTCAGAATACCCAGCAGCATATCCACAGTAAACTCATTGATAAGGCGAAGCAGGCTTTATCAACCACCTCTCTTTCTGTCAGCGAAATTGCCTACCAGTTAGGGTTTGAATATCCGCAGTCATTCAATAAGCTCTTTAAAAATAAGACGGAACTCTCACCTCTTGAATATCGAAACCTGTTCAATTAAAAAAGGGCCGATCCAATCGGACCGGCCCATATATCGGAACCTTAAGTAAAAACTAACTATCGGCCGGGGACCCTCGACTGCGGGTTGACGGTCATTTCGACCCCCTCCGCGAAGCGGAGCGGACGGAGAAATCCCCTGCTATTACTCCCGACTCCGGTCGGTGGGGGACCCCTCTGCACTCCACCGACTGTATCGGGCAGGCGGGGTGACGCACATTTGCTCCTCTGCTCATCATACAATTACCTCCCATTCTTCTTATCAATACTCCTACCTATTCCATACCCTGCACCGGCACCTGCTACACCACCGATTACGGCACCAAGCACGCGGTTATTTTTTACAAGCACACCACCAAGCACTGCGCCTGATACACCACCGATTGCTGCGCCCTTAGCGGCACTACTCCAACCCTTTTTCTTCTCAACTGTCTTTGCAGGGTAAGAAGAAGTGGTACTCATGTTACCGGTTTTAACAACCGATCTTTTTGCTACAGTTCTTGCGGGTCTTGCCACTGCGCTTTTTTCTTTGTCGGCCTTATACAACTCATACTGTGCGGCAAACTCCTGTTGCTTTTTCCAGGCTGCAAATTCCGCAACACCAGATGTGTCGATACTCAATGTAGAAACCGACTGCTGCTCTGAACCTTTACCGGAACAAGCCGCGAGGAGCACAATTGCAAAAACTGAAACTCCTAAAATGGGTAGAACTCTTTTCATAATCTTGAATTTTAAAATTTAAAAATTGAATTGATACTACCCACTAAAACACATAAGATGCCAGACTTATTTTTAGTGTTAAGGCCAGACACTTGCAGTATGTAAAGAACTAATTTATAGCGCTGTATAGCCTTTGAGTTTTAACAATTGAAGCAATTCATTCAATCGCAGGCCCATGGCGGAACCCAGCTTTAACAATGCATTATTAAACGATTTTCAAAACCTTATTTTTTTACAAAGAATGGCAGGTTCGCAGTAGCCACATTGTTGTTGCCATCAGTGATATAAACAAACAATCTGTACGCACCTTCTTCCGCAGGTGCGGTCAGCGTTGCCTTTCCATCTTTACCGGTATCCTTCAGCAATCCATCGATCGGTTTCGGTCTTGCTTCAAAATCACCACCCTCTCCCACCTTCGTAGGCTCAGGCAGCAACTCCCAACGATAGGAGAGTTTGTCCTTGTCAGGATCAGATGCAATTGCCGTGACTTCAAAATTACCACCCGAACGCACATACACATTTTGTACTGCCTTTTGTTTATTGAGCTGCAAAGAATAGATATGTGGTGCCTTGTTTGCAGGCCAGTTGCCCGACCACAAATACTGCATCACATCCACCACTTCCGACTCCTCTCCTTTCTCTGTGAATACGCCATACCAGGTCGGTGTTCTCTCCTGCTTCTGACCCCAGAGAAATACATAGCTGCCCAAACATTTTTCCTTGTCCTTCTCGACAGAATATTCATAACGGTTTTTATACACCGCAGCCTTTTCGCTGCTTGTTTCTTCTATCGGTGATTTCCATTCGGTAGACAATCCTTCCCAATGACCCGTAGGTCCCCATTCTGTTACCATATATGGTCCGTCCCATCCAATGCTTTTCAACATTCCCGGCAAACCTTGCAAACCCGCATAGGTATTGATGGCCAATAAATCAATGTCCGATGTTTTCGACTTCAATAAATCAATCACTGTCTTGTTTGCGCCGGCAAGAACCGTTGTAGTGGGATGATTGGGATCTGCCGCATGAATCATTTTAGAAATATCATTCACCGCGTCCCAGACCTTTGTGTTCTTGTACTGAAGATTGAGCTCGTTGCCGATGCCCCATGCCAGCAGAGCCGGATGATCTTTATACTTCATCACCTCTGCCTTTACCTTCTCCAGTTGCTTGCTCACCGCAGCGGTATCATCGTAATTAAAACCGTGACGCTCGCGCGCTACATCCAGTCCGAGCAATACGGTCAAGCCGTGCTTCTGTGCTTCATCCAATACTTTCTGCGCACCGCG
>JACMLD010000353.1 GCA_014379785.1 Chitinophagaceae bacterium | reverse complement strand
ATCGTAAGAATGGTTCATGGATGCGCAAGTGGTCATCCGGGCGGTTCGCTTGGCTGCACTGAGTACTTTACTGCGTTGTTTTTCAAGGTGATGAAGCATAATCCTGCATTCGATATGAATGCGAAAGACGAAGACGTCTTTATTCTTTCGAACGGGCATATTTCCCCTGTCTACTATTCTACCCTGGCCCGCGCCGGATATTTCGAGGTGAGCGAACTGGCAACATTCAGAAAGCTGAACAGTCGCCTGCAGGGTCACCCCGCAACACATGAACACCTGCCGGGAATCAGAATCGCGAGCGGTTCACTCGGACAGGGAATGAGCGTAGCACTTGGTGTGGCACTTGCCAAAAAACTCAACGGCGAGAGCAATCTGGTATTTTCTCTACATGGCGATGGTGAACTGGATGAAGGTCAGAACTGGGAGGCGATGATGTTTGCTGCGCATCACAAAGTGGACAATCTCATTTCTACCGTAGACTGGAACGGTCAGCAAATTGACGGTTCAACAAAAAAGGTTATGGATCTGGGCAGACTGGATGCAAAGTTTGCAGCCTTCGGCTGGGAAGTGCTCATCTGCGAAAACGGGAATGATGTAGACGAAGTAGTTGCAAAGCTGGAAGAAGCAAAAACTTTTGTTGGAAAAGGTCGTCCCATCGTCATCCTGATGAAGACCGGCATGGGCAAAGGTGTTGACTTTATGGAAGGCAGTCACGAATGGCATGGCATCGCCCCGAATGATGATCAGCTCGCAAAAGCACTCGGGCAACTCAGTTCAACAATGGCTGATTATTAATCTCAACTTCTTAATTCTATTTTTTCCTGAGAGGCTTTTTTGCTGGGAAACCAGGAAGCAAGTATTGCAATTACGACAACTGTGGCCACAACCATCAGGATATCGGCAGGTAAGAATTTGATGGGATAATGATCTATCAGAAAAGTATTGCCCTCAAGCTTGATGAGTTTAAAATTGATCTGTAGCCAACCCACAATCAGAGCCAGCAGCACACCGCCACCGCCTCCTACTGTCGCTAGCAGGATTCCTTCGCTCAGAAAAATGCGCTGTATACGTGCATTGTCGCTCCCCATCGCTTTCAGTATCTGAATGTCCTTTTGCTTTTCAAGCACCAGCATTGTCAGTGCTCCGATCATCGTGAATGCCGCCACAACCAATATAAATGAAAGCAGAATATAGATAAACCATTTCTCTCCGCGCATGGTGGTGTAGAGGCTGCGGTTCTGCTCATAGCGTGTCTGTACAATATAATTTTTGCCAAGAGATTTCTGCAAGCCATCGCGCACTTCTTCTTCATCACGGGTATCCGTAAGCGCTATTTCAATAGCAGCGTATTCATCGGGTTGCAGATTCACCATTGTTTTTACAAAATCAATATTGGTGAGCACATAGCTGTTGTCAAAATCCTGCTGAATGGCAAAGGCCCCGCTGGTAGCAAGGTTGCCCGCGCTCAGCGACTGCAACGGATCTGCCGCATTGATATTAGAACCTTTTTTTGGCAGGTAAGCTGTGATGGGTAAAATCGCTCTGTCAGATTCCAGGGCAAGTGCATGTTCAATCCCCACACCCAGTACAACCGCCGGGCGTTCAGCATCACCGAGGAGAAATTTACCCCTCACCATTTTGTTTTTCACTCCGTTTACATTCTGATAATTGCTGTCCACTCCCTTCACAAAAACCAGGGATTGATACTCTCCATTCTGAAGCAATGCTTTTTCTTCTGTTGTCAGAGAAATGGCACGGATGCCGGGCCAGGAGCCGATTGTTTTTATCTGCTGAGGGTTTGCTGTAAGAATTTTTCCGTTGGCGGGGATTACGCGCAGATCGGTATAAAAGTCCGCATACAGAGATTTCACCAGATCTTCAAAGCCGTTGAAAACACTCAGCAAAAGAATCAGCGAAGCAGTACCCACCCCCATGGCAACCACGCTTATCCATGCAATGATATTGATCGCATTGGTGGATTTTTTCGCTTTGAAATATCGCCAGGCAAATAAGAAATTCACATCGGGAGTTTATGGCTTCTTTTCTTCGTTGATTTTCTTAAAAAGCTCTTCCATCTTGAAAACGTTATCCAGCGTGTCATCGAGATAATATCTCAGTTCAGGTATGCGCCTGAGCTGATGCTTTACTGCTGCCGCGAGTTCTTTTTTTATCTCCCAGCTTCTGTCTTCTACTTTTTTCATGACAGACCCAGTATCCTTGATCTGGAAAAGGCTCAGGTAAATACGGGCCTCGAGCAGGTCGGGCGTAATTTTAACAGAAGAAATTGAAATCATTCCTCCGGCGTACATATTGAGTCCGAGGCGCTGGAAAATGCCTGTCAGCTCTTCATTCAGAAGGCCTGATATCTGTTTTTGTCTCTTCGATTCCTGTTGCATATTTTATGACCGGTCCGGGCTACTGGCCTGAATCGGGTTTTAAGCTGTAAATTTACATGATATTGATGCATTAACACATGAAACGATTTTCGCGGGTT
>JACMLD010000352.1 GCA_014379785.1 Chitinophagaceae bacterium | reverse complement strand
TCAACTCCTGCCGTGGTGTTACTTACTGGAGCGACGGAAAAAATGATGGCAGAATATTTTATACCGCCGGTTCCTATCTCTGGTGTATCAGTTCCGAGACTGGAAAACCAATCAATGCATTTGGCGATGGCGGCAAAATTGATCTACACGTTGGCCTCGGAGATGACGTAAAAGATCAATTTGTAACGGCCACCTCGCCAGGAACAATATATAAAGATCTGCTCGTGATGGGAAGTCGGGTCAACGAGGGCCACCAGGCCGCGCCCGGACATATCAGGGCTTTCGATGTGCGGACAGGTAAAATGAAATGGATCTTCAAAACCATCCCACAACCCGGAGAAACAGGTTACGAAAGCTGGAAAGACAAAGATGCATGGAAAACCATCGGTGCGGCAAACAGCTGGGGAGGCATGAGTCTCGACCAGGAAAAAGGAATACTGTTCGCCACAACAGGTAGTGCAAACTATGATTGGTGGGGCGGCAATCGAAAAGGAAATAATCTTTTTGCTGACTGCCTGCTCGCCATCGACGCCGCCACCGGAAAGCGGCTCTGGCACTTTCAACATGTGCACCACGATATCTGGGACAAGGACCTTCCCGCTGCACCGGCATTGGTGACGATCAATAAAAACGGAACAAAAACAGAAGCTGTAGCACTGACAACAAAAACCGGCTTTGTATACATTTTTGACCGGGTCAGCGGAAAGCCTGTTTATGAAATTGTGGAAAAACACGTACCGGTTGATTCCGATCTCGAAGGAGAAGAACTCTCCCCCACACAGCCATATCCTACCGCGCCGGCTCCCTTTGTAAGACAAAGTTTTACTGAAGCAGATATCAATTCTTTGTTGCCGGACAGCTCAATCGCAGACATAAAGAAACGATGGACAACATATCGCCGGGATCACATGTATGCGCCTATCTCACTGCGCGGCACGATACAATTGCCTGGTCTGGATGGTGGGGCCGAATGGGGCGGACCTTCCTATGATCCCGAGACCGGTATTTTATACATCAATGCAAATGAAATGGCCTGGGTAATACAAGGTGTGCCCATGAAAAAAGAAGCATCAGAAAAAGAATCAATGACCACTGCAGGCGAAAGACTTTACAGAGCAAACTGCATGTCGTGTCACGGCGCAGATAAAAATGGCTCCGGCAACTTTCCAACGCTGATAGGTTCAGAAAAAAAATACAGTCCGGCGGGCTTTGATACATTGCTTCAAACGGGGCGAAGGATGATGCCTGCGTTTCGCGAATTGCCCGCCCTGTACCGACAAGCAATTGCGTCGTATGTATTGAATGAAAAAACAACCGTAATATTTCAAGACACTTTTTCGAACCGGCGAAAACCGCTCCCCTACACAATTGCCGGCTACAACAAATTTCTTAGCAAAGAAGGCCTGCCCGCGATTTCGCCGCCATGGGGAACACTCAGTGCCATCAATCTCAATACCGGCGAATACGTTTGGAAAAAACCGCTCGGAAATGACAGCAGATTTCCAGCAGCACAGCATCCGACCGGCACAGAAAACTACGGCGGGTCGGTCATAACAGCTGGTGGACTGCTGATCATTGCTGCAACGAGCGACAGCAAGCTCCGGATTTTCAACAAACGCGACGGCACACTGCTGCATGAGATAAACCTTCCGGCATCAGCATTTGCAACACCTTCCGTGTATTCACAAAATGGAAAACAGTTTATTGCCGTGGCTTGCGGAGGAGGAAAACTCAATACCAAATCCGGCGACAGCTACATCGCTTTTTCATTGCCGGTAAAAAAATAAATCATGAAAACCGTAGCTTGCTTATTCACCTTTTTTACTATTTGCATCAGTTCTACTGCACAATTTGCTGTGAGCCCCAACGGCCGATTTTTAATGAAAGATGGAAAACCATTTTCCTGGATTGGAGATACTGCCTGGGAACTGTTTCACAAACTGGGAGAAACAGACACCGATAAATATTTGAAAAAAAGGAGCGATCAGGGATTTACCGTGGTGCAGGCAGTGATACTCGCCGAACTGGATGGCTTGCATACACCGAATGCAAAAGGCGAAATGCCACTCATCGATGATGACCCTACAAAACCCAATGAAAAATATTTCGCCCATGTCGACTGGGTAATCGACAAAGCAGCATTTTATAATATCACCATAGCACTGTTGCCGACATGGGGTGATAAAGTTTTTAAAGACAAATGGGGCAAAGGGCCTGAAATATTCAATCAGGACAATGCAACCCTATATGCCGAATGGCTGGCCCGCCGATACAAGGATAAAAAAAACATCATCTGGGTACTCGGGGGTGACCGGCTTCCAAGAAATGCATCCGATATCAATATTTGGCGGGCAATGGGCGCAGCCATAAAAGACGCAACAGAGAACAAAGCCATCATCAGTTTTCATCCCCAGCCCGCTGAGCTCGGCTCCGCAACCTGGTTTCACCAGGATTCATGGCTTTCGTTTAATATGTTTCAGACAGGCCATTGCCGCGATACGGAGGTTTATGAAAAAATCCAGAAAGCATATATCCTTACACCGATCAAGCCGGTAATGGATGCTGAACCGATTTATGAGGACCATCCCGTTTGTTTCAATGCCCGGGAACTGGGCACAAGCAATGCACTGGACGTGAGAAGGGCCGCCTATCTCAATCTGATTGCAGGCGCTTTTGGACATACCTATGGTTGTCACGGTGTATGGCAGATGTATAGTCCGGCTGCAGCAGGCATTAACGGACCGCATTTGTTCTGGTACGATGCACTTGACCTGCCGGGTGCAGGTCAGATGAAATTTGTGAGAAAAATAATTGATGTCTTTCCTGCTGATAAACGTGCTCCCGATCAAAGTGTGCTGAAAGATCAAAATACCGCAGCCTCTGAACGGGTACAGGCAGCGATAGGCAAAGATTTTATTCTTGTTTACACAACTGCCGGAAAATCGTTTGAAGTATCGACAGCAAGAATCAAAGGAGGTGGATTGAAAAGCGCATGGTATAATCCACGCAACGGAAATATCAGCAATGCAGAACCAATCACGGTGATCGATGAAATGAAATTTACTCCACCTTCCTCAGGATATGGTCAGGATTGGATTTTGATTATCTGCAAAGAAACCTCCCGCTACCTGGCAGAAATTTCACGATAGCTGATCAGCACGATATTTCTTTTTTTGATCGCCTCCATTATATCTTTATTCGTAAAAAGATCGGTCACACCCTGCCGATCCTCTGCAACGTTTTCGTATCCGATATGGTGGATTGCTCGCAGTTCCGGTCCGTCAATTCCCGGATGATCAAGAAAAAGGTATGTCTGACCGGCCTCCAGTTTATCAAGCATTTTTATAAAACTTGCTGATTTTTCCCCGGCGGTTTTCTTTGGGCCATCATATGAAACGTAGCGCACACCCGCTTCTGCGAGGTCGATGTCAATCCGGTATTCTTTCGCGAGCTTCCGCGCCATTGCTCTCACTTCCGGACTTAACTCGGTACAACCCATATGTGCAGAGACATGACTGATTCGGGGAATGTTTTTCAAACCGGTTTCGATCTGAGCACGAAACTCTTTTTCGACATCCTGCAAAGTCCATTTGTTTTCGGTGATTGACAGGCCGGGATAGTTTGGATTTTTCCATATCATGGGGAAAAAATAGCCATTGCTGTCTGTCAGGCTTTTGCAATCCGACAATGGCCTCCACTTGATATTATCCCATTCGCTGGTGATGGCCAGATGTATGCCCACATCGATCGAGGGATTTTCCCGAAGCATTTTCACCGCCTCCGGAAACCAGGGAGAAGGAACAATCACTTCGATTGATTTCTGAATGCCATTCTTCGAGCATTCGATCAGTGCTACATTACCTGAATGCGAATAACCCATATCGTCACCCCGTACAATGAGTCTGGGGGGAGGTTTTTGCGCGGAGGCGAAAAGTCCAGCGAGGAGCAGAACTACAATTGAATATCTGTGTTTGATCATTTCAGATAAAGATAATCCGGAAATGCACTCAAACAATCACTGCTATTTTGCTGCGACGAAACGAACCAGTTGCAGGGAAAACTCTTTCGAAGGAGGTGCTGTCGGGTCCGACAATTCATTCATTTTTGAATTGAGTGTATAAATCTTTCCCATACTCATTGTCGCAGTTGTAGGATGGTGCAATCTGTCCTCCAGCAACGTGTAACCCTGCAGTTCTGCAGACTGCCATTTATCTTTTGATACAAGCTGAAACGCTTTGTTGACTCCTTTGTTTTGAATAAGAACAAGGGATTTGTCAGTGTTCCAAATCAACCCATCTGCGCCAGGAAAAAAAGTGGTCATCTTCACTTTACTGATATTCTCCGGCTGAGCCAGATCAATTTTAAACAACTGTCCATTGGTGTTATGAGCCACAATCAGGAAACCTTCCGGACTCCATTCAATACCATTCAACCCCACATCTTCACTTTTAAACCAGTCGCTTTTTGCAAACACCGACGGTTTCATTGCCGGGTCTACCTTGTAAACAACCGGCGAATAGCTGTCCGTAATGTAAATATTGCCTTTATCGTCTATCGCCAGGTCATTTGCAAAATGCTTTCCGGCTATCAGCGAAGAAAGATCGATATCGTGTTTCTTCGCCCCGGTGTTAAGATCAAGACCGATCAATCTGATCATTTTTTTATAAGTGGCAGAATCTGAGAGGATGCTGTAATTGGCGTCGCCTGTGCATACCCATAGCATGTTCCGTTTGGTGTCGACCTCCATGCCATAACTCGATTTCAGTGACTTGTCCTGATAGAACACTTTAAAAGCACCCTTCTCGTCGACGCTGCCGATGGTACCTGTGCGTACCGAAGACACGAAAAATATTTTTTTAGCCGGGTCATAGCTGGTGCCTTCCGGATAAAAAAGTGGTGCAGTAAAATTTACCCTGCTGGTCTGGGCAAATGAAGAAATACAACACAGGAAGACCGCTAACAACGCAGCGATATATTGGTTTTTCATTTTAATTATTTTGAAGATGAACTTGTTGAAGTGATAGCATAAACTATTCCATTGGCATCATCAGTAAAATAGATAGTTCCCTTTTCAGATATGATGAGTCCAGCCGGTCTTCCAAACCTTGACTTTCCATCCGCACTTAAAAACCCCGTGAGAAAGTCTTCAGAACCTGTCGGGTTTCCATTTGCGAATTTTATCAGTTGAATTTTAAATCCGTCCGGATTTTTCCTATTCCATGATCCGTGAAACGTGACCAGGGCATTGTCACGATAAGCAGACGGGAAACTGGGAGATTTTATAAAACGGAAATCTATCGGCGCGCTATGTGCCGGAAAAACCAGCATTGCAGGCTTTGTGGTTTTTGCGTAAGCCGCCTTTGTAGTACCAGGAGGGTCTTCTCTTGTCTGGTCAACCAACTGTTTTCCATACACCAGCGGCCAGCCATAATCTGCGCTGTCCTCAATTTTGTTTAATTCTTCCGGTGGAATTTCGTCGCCTCTCCAGTCTGTGCCGTGATCCATTCCCCAGAGTTCGCCAGTCTTTGGATGCCAGTCAAAGCCAAGTGTGTTCCTTAGATTTCTTGCAAAAACACGCCTGTTGCTGCCATCAGCATTTGCCTGAAGGATCGTTGCATGTTCGGGATTCGTTTCCTTGCAGTCATTGCAATCTGAACCAACTGTGATGTAAAGTTTACCATCCGGACCGAAAGCAATGGTACGGTTGTCGTGCTGCCCCCCGTCTGGCAGGTCGTAGATAAGGGTATCCAGCGGAGCAATGCTTCCATCTGCATTTATTTTCCCGCGAGCAAGCTTTTTTGTCGCGCAGAGATACATAAAACCATCATGGATGGTGATGCCGTGCACACCTTTGAAGTTTGCTATTACCGTTTTCAGATCTTCAAATTTATTGTCGCCATCCAGATCTGTGAGCAGCAGTACGTCACCAACATCGCGGCGGGTGATATATAGTCCGCCATTGGCGCCCATGGCCATCATCCGCGGTTTACCAAGTCCGCTTGCCGCCACCTGCACTTTAAATCCTGCTGGCAGTTTCAGACGCGAAACCATGGTCTCCTTGAAGTCTTCATGCTGAGGAAAGTTGGTATTCACTGAAGCATTTGTTTGCACCGGTGCTGGTATTCCTTTTTGAGCATGAACAGCAAATGCCATCGGGAAAGTGCACGCGAGTAAAAAAC
>JACMLD010000351.1 GCA_014379785.1 Chitinophagaceae bacterium | reverse complement strand
TGCAGTGTGGGACAGGTTTTCATCAAAGACTGGAACGCCGAATACATACCTGAAGGATGTCCGCCATCGTCATTGGTGCAATTGAAGTTTCCCGCCTCCCAAAAAAACAATGCCCCCGTAAAACTCACCTGGCAGGATGGCGGACTGAGACCGTTTCATCCTGATCTGATACCAGCAAATGATCCGTTGGGTGAACCCAATAGCGCGAACGGTGTAATCCTGATTGGTACAAAAGGAATTATGGTTTGCAATACCTACGGAGTCAATCCAAGGATCTACAAAAACAACGGCGAAAAAATTGAATCTCCAAAACCCACGGCAGATGCCACAATGATAAAACTTCCCGAAAACGGGCACCAGGCGAGATGGGCAGAAGCTTGCAAAACCGGATATGGCTCTGCCTTACACAAGGGACTCACTTCATCTTTTGATTTTGCCGGACCTCTCACCGAAGCAATTCTAATGGGAAATCTTGCCATCAGAAGCTACAATCTGCGCCGGGAAGATCCAAAGCGCGCCAATGCCTTCCTGTATGAGGGACGTAAAAAATTACTCTGGGACGGTACGAATATGAAGATCACCAACTTCGATGAAGCCAATCAGTTTGTAAAACGCAATTACAGAAGCGGGTGGAGTCTCGGCGTTTAAACAACCTAATACTTAAATACCTCCCGGATTTTTAAAAGGGATTCTTCCTTTTTGCGGCACTGACCTCAATTTCTGTGTTATGGCAAGATTCGCGGCGGTTTTGCACGCGTGGGCAATGATGCCGGACCTCACAATACAAAACCAATATTTAACCTGAACGCTGCGGGTTTCCTGGGTCAGCCTCTCGCAACAAGAGGAGGTTCTATCTATGACGAGGACCTTACTCCGGAATTCACTACAGAGCTTGAAATCGGATCTGATCTACGCTTTTTTAAGCAAAGAGTTGCGCTCGAAGTAACATGGTACGATAAAAAATCAATTGACCTGATCTATCCAATCGGGTTACCACATACTACAGGTTACAGTTCCTTCTATACCAATCTGGGAGAAATCCGGAATACAGGATGGGAAGTCGCCCTGGATGTCAGTCCCATTTCAACAAGAGATTTTCAATGGGATATCCGCGCAATTTATACGAAGAACAAAAACACAGTTGAAAAACTGGTGGCAGGTCTTACAAGAGATCAGCTCGGCGGTTTCAACTGGATTGAAGCTGGATATCCATACGGTTACCTTCGCGGATCATATTCCGATCGTTCTGCAGATGGACAGTTGCTGAGTTGTTTGTTCTACTACGTGAATGGCACATAAGTATCCTGCACTCGGTATTTCAAGAAAAGATGATCGGCAATTCGACAGCAGGGAGAAATCCTGAGCCGGCCGGAGTTGGGAGAAATAGCTGGGGATTTCTCCACTCGCTGCGCTCGGTCGAAATGACTGGCATTACTTGTCCTTTCCCGCCTTGTTATAAATGCTGGTGACCAGTCTTCTCGGTAAAAACCTGATAAAAAATGCCATGAATTTGTTTAGTCCCCCGGGCACGATCACCAGTTTTTTATTCAGCGTTTCCCGCACTGCGATCTCTCCCACTTTTTTGGGAGATACTGCCAACTGCATGCCCAGCCAGCCCAGTTTCTTTTTTGTGTCCTCTCTAATCTCCGGTTTTGTAAAGACCGGGCCCGGACAAAGTACACTTACACTGATGTCTTTGTCCTCTAGCTGGTAATGGAGAGAGTAGCTGAAGAAAAGAACGGCCGACTTGGTAGCTGAATATAAATTTTTGATGGGAATGGGAGCGAAGCCTGCCATGCTGCCGACATTCATTATATATGAAGGAGCGTTTTTCTCAAGGAGGGGAAGAAGAGTAAGCGTGAGCGACATTGCCGAACCTACATTCAAATCAATCATATAACGGAGTGTATCCAGAGGCAAAGACAAATAATCATTTGCACCTCCATAACCTGCCACATTGCAAAGCATTTTCAATGGAATATTTCTCTCCGAACACCAATTTGCAATTTCTGTGGCGCTTTCATTTTTGCTCAGATCAAAGGCCAGCGTTTCTACACGAATGCCATATTGTTTTTGCAATTTTTCTTTTGCTGAGACCAGTGAGTCCTGGTGTCGGGCAATCAGGATAAGGTGATAGCCGCGTCTGGCAAGGGCTTCGGCGATACTATAGCCAATTCCTTTGCTGCCACCAGCAACCAGCGCATAAGAGCCCGTTGAGTTGGAATCAGGTGACTGAGCCGTTGATACAATAGCATGAAACACGAAAGCAATCGCCAGTAAATATTTTCTCATTTGGAAAGTGAAGATAATATTAATCCGGATGCACATCCAGTTCGCTGATCTGATCTTTGTAATCGGAGGGAAGCAGTATATTTTTAAGCAGCCAGTCCATTTTCATCACCCTGCTTATTTTATATACTGGCAGAACAGGAGTAAGCATCGAGAAGTCGCTGAAATGGAGCAGCTCTTTTACTCTTTCGGGCACCACGAGTTTCTGACCTTCTATCAGCACCTTGAAACGAATAGTGCCGAGATGCTTTTTGTATTGTTTGAAAAGATCTTCCGTGTAGTTGCTTTTTTGCAAGTCGGCGATCAGATGTGATTCCCTAACAGGAAGCCATGAAAAATAGTTATCCGGCAATTCTTTCAAACCCATTCTTGCGCCTACCCGGTAGAACACGTTGTAGACTTCTTCCTTCTCATCGTCTGTGAGTTTTTTTTCCAGCAGTTCGTAGGAAGCTATTGAATAATGGATCAGCATAAACAACACATCGCGATAGGCCCAGTCGGGAATGGTGAAGCCCCGGTTTTTTTCAACTGCACCATGAATATCTCTGAGTGTATCGATGGCTGCATTTGCTTCCTCTGCGGAGGCGAAAACAATTTTCCTTGCATAACGGACGGTGGAAAACAATCTTCCCAAAGGATCAGCGGGCAGT
>JACMLD010000350.1 GCA_014379785.1 Chitinophagaceae bacterium | reverse complement strand
TTCATCGACACTCATCTTTTTTATTTCCTGTGAAATGGCAGAAGAGATAATGCAGAATGCAGCCACTATTGTTAATATCAGTTTCATGGTTGTATTGTTTTTTCAGGCAAATCCTGTTCGTACATGCCCCACTCTTTGAGCAAACTTTCCGATCTCTGATCGTCCATTCTTCGTTTATCAAAATGCCCGGCTTGCATTTTCTGCCGCATCGCCTCGTAAACTGTCACTGCACAGGCAACAGAAATATTGAGCGACCGGATGATTCCCATTTGAGGAATGATAAAGTTCCCGTCGGCCATTGCTCTGATCTCGTCGCTGACCCCGCTGTGCTCATTCCCGAAAACAAGCGCTATGGAACCGGTAAAATCTATTTCATGCAAGGACCTGGCATCGCTGCTCAGATGCGTAGTCAAAATAGTTGAATATCTCGACCGCAGGATGTTAAAACATTCATTCGCATCGGAATATTGATGAATGGTGAGCCATTTGGCGGCGCTGGAGGAGCTTTTGGCACCCCATTTCTTATGCATCGGAATCTTTGTATTCAGGACAAAAACATCCTGAATGCCAACTGCATCACAGGTTCGCATAACCGCAGAAATATTATGCGGGTCAAACACATTTTCCAGCACAATGCATATATCAGGCTGACGTTTATTAAGAACAGATATTAACCGGTCCTTTCTTTCTGGAGTCATATTTGTAAAACTAGGACTACAAAAATATGCAAGTATATTTGTACTGTCTGAAAACCTAAATCCAGTATTATGTTGAAAAAAATCCTTCGGATATCCCTGATCGTGCTCGTAGTCTTCATTGGTGTGGCATTTGCCGCCCCTTTTTTATTCAGAGGGAAAATCATCGCCTTTGCAAAAAAAGAACTCAATTCATCCCTCAATGCAAAGGCAGATTTCAAAGACATCAGCATCTCTTTCTTCCGTCATTTTCCCAGGGTATCCGTTGCGCTTCAGGAATTGCAGATCGTCGGTATTGATCAATTCAGTCAGGATACTCTTTTCAGCGCAAAAGACATTGATGTGGCGCTCAATCTCATGAGTGTGATCAAGGGTTCAAATTTCAAAATATATTCAATCAATATTGACGAGCCGCGCATCCACCTGATTGTGCAAAAAGACGGCAGGGCAAATTGGGATATAGTAAAGTCAGACAGCACGTCAACCGATACAGCCGCCTCATCCAAACCTTTCCAGCTCGACCTCAAAGAGTATTCGATCAACAATGGATACGTTAGTTATATCGATTCCAGTTCGGCTATGAGTAGCGAGATCGTCAACCTCAATCACAGCGGTTCAGGAAATTTCAATTCCGATGTTTTCACACTTAAAACAAATACTGCAGCCGACGAATTGACTTTCACATATGGCGGTGTCCCCTACCTTTCAAAAACAAAAACCAGCATAGATGCGGATATTGAGGTTGACAACCGTACAAGCAAGTACAGTTTCAGGACCGATGAGATTGCGCTGAACGAACTGAAGCTGAGTACCAATGGATTTTTTCAATTGATAAATGACAGTACCTATAACATGGATGTTTCGTTTAAAGCGCCTTCCACGGACTTTAAAAATATCCTGTCCCTGATTCCGGTGGTGTATGCAAAAGATTTCAGCAAAATAAAAACCAGTGGTGAAGCAATCTTTAGTGGAGATGTGAAAGGAATTTATTCGTCGGACCGCATACCTGCCTATCACCTTGACCTGGCAGTAAAAAACGGATTTTTTCAATACCCCGACCTTCCAAAACCTGTGAAAAATATTCAGTTAAAGATGCAGGTCGACAATCCCGATGGTGTTACCGATCATACCGTAGTAAATATTCCTGCAGCGCATATAGAACTCGATAATGATCCGTTTGATTTCCGTCTGCTGGTAAAAACGCCGGTGTCTGATATGTTTATTGATGCCGCAGCGAAAGGACGTCTGGACTTGTCAAAAGTCGCTCAACTGGTAAAACTCGAGGCAGGCACAAGTCTGAAAGGCCTGCTCAACGCAGACGTTTCCGTGAATGGCTATGTATCGGCTGCTGAAAAACAACAATACGAAAAATTCAATGCGGCAGGCACGGTGGCGCTAAGCAGTTTCAGATATGCTTCTAAAGATTATCCTGACGGCGTTACACTTAATTCATTGCTTGCAAGTTTCAATCCCAGAAATATTACATTGTCGGAACTGGAAGGAAGTTATATGAAGACCAATTTCTCCGCCACTGGCGCCATCAATAATCTTCTGCCCTACCTGCTTAAAAACCAGGCGCTGAATGGCGACCTCAAAGTGAAGGCCGACAAGATAAATGTGAATGATTTTATCGGCACAACCGACACTTCGGCTGCAACAACCAGTACGGCTTCAGCACCTTTTCTTGTACCGGCAAATCTCGACTTTACCGTGACCGCTGCCGTGGGCAATGTACGGTACGACAATCTGGATATGCAAAACATGAGTGGTTCGGTCGTCATCAAAGATGAAACACTCGGATTGTACAATTTAAAAACAGATGCGCTGGATGGCCAGATGCTGATAAATGGATCCTATTCAACAAAAACGGATCATAAAAAGCCGGACATCAAGCTGAGCTATGATGTGTCGAATCTGGATATTCAGAAGACATTTTACGCATTCAATACAGTGCAGAAAATTATGCCCGCAGGTAAGTTTCTTGGTGGAAAATTAAATTCAAAATTGACGATGACCGGAAAGCTGGGAGGCGACATGATGCCGGATCTTGCTTCCCTCACAGGTGAAGGAAGCCTGCTTCTGATAGAAGGATTTTTGAAAAAATTTGCCCCGCTGGAGAAGCTGGCATCAACGCTTAATATCAAAGACCTCGAAAATATTTCGCTGAGGGATGTGAAGAACTATTTTGAATTCACAAACGGGAAAGTTTTTGTAAAACCATTTACGATAAAGGTAAAAGACATTGCCATGGAGATTGGCGGCATGCACGGTTTTGATCAGACGATCGATTACGTCATTAATATGAAAGTACCACGCGCCCTGATGGGAAGTGATGGAAATGCTTTCGTCAACAATCTGGTCACGCAGGTCAACAACAAAGGCATTCCTGTAAAGGTGGGCGATGTAGTGAGTCTGAATGTTAAGATGGGCGGTACCCTTACCAACCCGATCCTGAAAACCGATTTAAAGCAAACGGCGAACTCGCTGGCGGAAGACCTAAAAAAACAGGCTACAGATTTTGCGAAAGCGAAAATCGACAGTGCCAAGACCGCAGTCACAACGGCAGTCAAGGATACTTTTTCTGCGGTAAAAAAACAAGTGCTGCAAAGTGCCGCGGATGAATTGAAAAAACAAGTGCTTGGTGGAAAAAAAGACTCCACTCAAACTGGTGGTGTAACAGACGGTAAGAAGAAGGTAGAAGAGTCGGCTAAAGGCCTGATCGATAACATTTTTAAAAAGAAGAAACCCGCGGCGGATACGACGAAAAAGCAGTAGCGGTCCGTCATTTCGACTCCCTTCGCGAAGCGAAGCGGGCGGAGAATCCCCAGCCGGTAGTCACTCTGACTAATAGCTGGGGATTCCTCGGCTACGCTCGGAATGACAGTCCCTAAATAATTTACTTCGTTTCAGCAGCTTTCTTATGATGCATCATATGGGTGCCGATTGGAAAGGTCAAACCCAATGAAGCGGTGATATTTCTGTTCTGATTATAAGAATCAGCTTTGGAAACATCCAAAAATCCATTGTAGTAGGCAACGTCTGCGGTCAGCCAGATATTTGGCACAACCCTGAAATTGAAACCTGTACCTGCTACAGCACCAAGATCCCATCTTTTCATTACACTGGTCACCTTGGTTTCGGCAACATTTTTAACATCTCCATTGTCAACCACTGAACGGTTTGTTCCCCATGCGAGGTATCCAACAGATGGACCTGCATAGATTTTTGGACGAAAACGGTTACCCAACGCACCAAAAAAGTGAATTACTTTGAAAGGCGCACGGATATAAGAGGCATTCTGAGTGTAGTGAAAGTTTTCACTGCCCACATCAGTCTTATACCCTTCGAAAAAAGAAACGGTGATGTCATGACCAACGCCCCAATTTTCATTGAAGCTGTATACCATTGATTTTCCGACAGTTAAACCGGGTTTAAATTTCAGATTGTCAGTTCCGGTCATCCAGGAATGGCTGATACCATGTATTGGTCCGAATGACGAATTCTGCGCCGAAGCTACTGCTAACGCGCTGATACCGATTGCGGTAAGGATGAGCTTTTTCATAGTCACATATTTTTCCCTATATATAAAATTACCGTGCCAACCTGAGAGGTTGGTTTATAAAGTGTTAAGGAAGAGATGATTGTTGACTCAGCGTGCCGTCATTCCGAGCGAAGCCGAGGAATCCCCGGCCGGCAGTCAGCGTGATAACCGGCAGGGGATTTCTCCGCTCACTGCGTTCGGTCGAAATGACCACACACTGATCAACAATCAACGATTCACCGCTCCCCGATCCCAAAATTGGTAAGTTTGAACTTAATGCCATATTTTTGCCTCCCTGAAAATTTAAACACAGAGAATCAGACGCTTATGGACAAATTGATCTATCTCGTGCCGGCAATGGGCATTATTGGTCTCCTGTACACGATGGTAAAGTTTAATTGGGTTTCAAAACAGGACGCGGGCTCCGACCGTATGCAAGAAATAGCCAGGTATATTGCCGAAGGGGCTATGGCGTTCCTTAAGGCCGAATGGAAAATACTCGGCTATTTTGTGGCCATCGTAGCAATTCTTCTCGGCGTTATGGCATCCGCCAACCCACATTCACACTGGTCAATTGCTGTATCATTTATATTAGGGGCAGTCTTTAGCGCTACCGCCGGCTATGTCGGAATGCGTGTGGCTACCAAAGCCAACGTGCGTACGGCTCAGGCTGCAAAAACAAGTCTCAGCAAGGCTTTGAATGTTTCCTTTACCGGTGGCTCGGTGATGGGACTTGGTGTTGCAGGACTTGCAGTGCTCGGACTTGGTGGACTTTTCATAGTCCTTAAAGCTTATTTCGTACCCGCAGACGCATCTGTGAACTCAGCAGAAATGCTGAAGGCAATCGAAGTACTTACTGGGTTTTCGCTTGGTGCGGAATCGATTGCACTGTTTGCCCGTGTTGGTGGCGGTATTTATACAAAAGCAGCCGATGTGGGTGCTGACCTGGTTGGTAAAGTGGAAGCAGGGATCCCTGAAGATGATCCTAGAAACCCGGCAACTATCGCGGACAACGTTGGTGACAACGTAGGTGATGTGGCAGGTATGGGTGCGGATCTTTTTGGTTCCTATGTTGCTACTGTACTCGCAACCATTGTACTCGGACAAGAAACGGTGGTAAACGGTGATGACCATCTTGGTGGCATGTCTCCTATATTATTACCAATGCTCATCGCTGGCGTCGGTATTCTTCTTTCTATTGTTGGTACCTGGTTCGTTCGCATCAGCGACAAATCCGGAATCAGCACCGATGCAGTGCAGCGTGCGTTGAATATGGGTAACTGGGGTTCGATCGTTCTCACAGCCATCGCATCTGCAGGCCTCGTTTACTGGCTTCTTCCGGAAACCATGTCACTTCGTGGAATAGAATTCACAAACAATGGCGTAATGGGCGCAATCATGGTGGGCCTTGTAGTAGGTACACTCATGAGCATCATTACGGAATATTATACCGCAATGGGTAAGAGACCAGTGCTCTCTATCATCCGCCAGTCTTCTACTGGTCACGCCACAAACGTTATCGGTGGTCTGGCTGTCGGTATGGAATCTACGTTCCTACCAATCCTCGTTCTTGCAGGCGGTATCTGGGGTTCGTATTATTGTGCAGGTCTTTATGGTGTGGCCATCGCAGCAGCAGGTATGATGGCAACAACCGCCATGCAACTTGCCATTGATGCATTCGGTCCGATTGCAGACAACGCAGGAGGCATTGCCGAAATGAGCGAGCTTCCAAAAGAAGTGCGTGAAAAAACAGATGTGCTCGATGCTGTAGGAAACACCACCGCAGCAACCGGAAAAGGATTCGCTATTGCATCAGCAGCACTTACTTCACTCGCATTGTTTGCAGCATTTGTTGGCGTTGCAGGAATTGACGGAATTGATATTTATAAAGCAGACGTTCTTGCCTGTCTTTTTGTGGGTGGAATGGTTCCATTCATATTCTCTTCTCTCGCCATCAGAGCGGTTGGAGAAGCGGCTATGGCCATGGTTGAAGAAGTTCGACGCCAGTTCCGCACCATCCCTGGGATCATGGAAGGCACTGCAAAACCAGAGTACGACAAATGTGTTGCGATTTCTACAGAAGCTTCAATCAAAAAGATGATGCTGCCAGGAGCAATCGCAATTCTTTCTCCGCTCATCGTTGGTTTTCTTGCCGGTCCCGAAGCATTGGGTGGTTTTCTGGCAGGAGCAACAGTAAGCGGTGTACTGATGGGAATGTTTCAGAACAATGCCGGTGGAGCATGGGACAATGCAAAGAAAAGTTTTGAAAAAGGTGTTGAAATAAATGGTCAGATGTATTACAAAAAGTCTGAACCACACAAGGCATCTGTTACTGGTGACACAGTGGGAGATCCATTCAAAGACACATCAGGTCCTTCAATGAATATCCTTATCAAACTGATGTCAATCGTATCGCTGGTTATCGCGCCTTCGCTGGCTCAGATTCACAATACAAAAGCTGCTGATACCGGTCATAAGAAAATGAAAACGGTTGAAATGACACTTACCAGCAATGGTAAAGAATCCGGCGATGACGTTGAACAGCTTATCTCGGCCATCCGAGCTGACCGTCCGGGCCAGTCGAATGTAAATGTTGAATTTGAAAATGGTGTGTTACTCATCAACGGAGAAAAGCAGTCGATAGAAGAATTAAAGAAGTATGAGAAATATTTGCAGGGAAAAGAAGGAATGAATTTTTCCGTGACAATCGACAGCAAGTAATTTAACGCAGAACTAATCGATACCAAATACCAGGAAGTCCTCTTGTTTCTACAAGAGGGCTTTTTTTATACCAGGTAACCAAACACATTGTCGTTTTTGTTAAGCTCCGTATAGTTCACTCCGAGCTTACGCAGGTTTGAAAGAAGCACCTGGTAGTCCTCGCGGCTTTTCAATTCAATGCCAACCAATGCCGGACCTGTTTCCTTGTTGTGCTTTTGCATGTATTCAAAGCGGGTGATATCATCATTCGGGCCCAGCACTTCATTTACAAATTGCTTCAATGCCCCGGGCCGCTGCGCGAAACGGATAAGAAAATAATGTTTCAGTCCTTCGTACTGCAGGCTTCGCTCTTTTATCTCCTGCATGCGGTCAATATCATTGTTGCTGCCGCTGACTACGCAAACCACATTCTTTCCGGCAATCACATCAGTGTAATCGTCGAGTGCCGCCACCGCCAGTGCACCGGCAGGTTCAACCACTATTGCATCTTCATTGTATAATTGCAAAATGGTAGAGCAAATTTTTCCTTCGGGGACGAGGTGCATGTCATCGATGACATCCTTGCATATCGAATAGGTGATCTCCCCTACCCTTTTTACAGATGCCCCGTCAACGAACTGTTCAATATTCTCCAAGGTTACCGGATGGCCGGCCTTCATGGCAGCCAGCATCGATGGGGCGCCTTCGGGTTCCACACCAATGATTTTTGTTTTGGGAGAATACATTTTGAAGTACGAACCCATCCCTGCACTCAATCCGCCTCCGCCAACCGGCACAAAAAGAAAATCGATCTCTGGCAGTTGCTCCAGCGTTTCTATGGCAACTGTCGCCTGCCCTTCTATGATTTTGTAATCATCGAATGGCGGTATAAAAGTCATTCCGTGTTTGGCGGTATATTCTTTGGCTGCCACCTGGCAATCGTCGAATGTATCGCCGATCAGTTTTATTTCAATATTATTTTCACCATGCATTTTGGTTTGCGTCACTTTTTGATTGGGGGTGATGATGGGCATAAAAACCACTCCCTTCACATCCAGCTTGCGGCAACTGAATGCAAATCCCTGTGCATGATTACCGGCACTCGCGCAGACAACTCCGCGTTGCAGCTGATCTTCAGAAAGACTGCTCATCATATTGTATGCACCGCGGAGTTTATAGCTGCGTACCACCTGCAGGTCCTCACGCTTCAGATACACATTGCAATTGAATCTTCTCGAGAGACTTGCGCAGAATGTCAGAGGCGTTCTTGTCACAACGCGTTTTAGTCGCTGTGCTGCCTTCTGAAATTCCAGTGGTGGTGGATTCTGTATCGTTGTATTCACTATTGGCTTATTCAAATGTTCTCTTCAAAACTCAGTTCAATGCACCTGCTGTCGCCTTGTCCGACTTCGCCGGCTGGTTCTCAGGTCTGAGACTGCGTACCGTATTTCCTGCCTGCCACATTTCACTTTCACGAAGCTCTTTCAGTTCCACTTCCAGTTTTTCGCGGTAGTCAGGCTGACTGTTGCTGTCGATTGACCGCTGGCTCTCCTTTCCTGTAGCAACGCTTTCATACAGTTCTTTGAATACAGGCGCTGTTGCGTCTCTGAATTTCTTCCACCAGTCGAGTGCTCCGCGTTGTGCAGTTGTTGAGCAGTTGGCATACATCCAGTCCATTCCATTTTCTGCTACCAGTGGCATCAGAGATTGTGTAAGCTCTTCAACGGTTTCATTGAATGCTTCTGAAGGAGTATGACCTTTGTCGCGCAAAACCTGGTACTGAGCAGCAAATATCCCCTGGATGGCACCCATCAGGGTTCCGCGTTCGCCGGTAAGGTCACTGAATACTTCTTTTCTGAAATCAGTTTCAAACAGGTATCCACTACCCACTGCAATGCCCAGAGCGATTACTCTTTCTTTTGCTTTGCCGGTTGCATCCTGAAATATTGCATAGCTGCTGTTCAGTCCGCGACCCTGCAAAAACATTCTGCGCAGTGAGGTACCTGAACCTTTTGGAGCTACCAGAAATACATCTACATCTTTTGGAGGTATAATACCAGTCTGCTCATTAAATGTTATTCCAAAACCATGAGAGAAATACAGTGCCTTTCCTGCTGTAAGGTGCTTCTGCACTGTCGGCCAGAGTTGAATCTGGGCGGCATCACTCAGCAGATAGCAAATGATGGTGCCTCTCTGCAGCGCTTCTTCGATTTCGAAAAGCGTTTCGCCCGGTACAAAACCATCCTTTACCGCCTTATCCCAGGTTTTTGAATTTTTGCGCTGGCCCACAATTACATTGATGCCATTGTCTTTTTGGTTAAGGGCCTGTCCCGGTCCCTGAACACCATATCCGATCACAGCGACCACTTCATTTTTCAATACCTGTTGAGCCTTGGCGAGCGGGAACTCTTCACGAGTCACTACGTTTTCTTCTGTACCGCCGAAATTGAGTTTTGCCATTTTGCAAATTTTAAATTGTAAGTAAAAAAAGATATTAGTTATTTATAGAATTACATTGTAAAAACTTCTTCCTGTTTGTCGAGAAATTCATTCTCAACAATATTCGCTCCCGGACGCAATGCTTCGAATTCTTTTAGTTTCTCGTGAAAGCCGCGGCTGCTTTTGATGATGGCTACTCGTGCACTGCGAACAAATTCAATCAGTCCGAATGGTTCCAATACCTGCACCAGTCTGTCGGTTTCTTCGCGATGTCCACTTGTCTCGAAAATTGTGTAGTCTTTTCTGATCACTACAGCTCTTGCGCCGTATTCGCGCAGCAATCTTTCCACCTTCACTTTTTCAGCGATCTCATCCGTTGGCACTTTGTACATCGCCAGTTCCTGCCACACGATTTCATCATTGGTATTATAATATGCTTTCAGCACCTCAACCTGTTTTTCAACCTGGCGAACCAGTTTTCTTACCACATCTTCAACCTCGTTGATCACAATGGTGAAGCGGTGTATGCCTGCCACTTCCGAAGGCGAAGTGTTGAGACTTTCCACATTTATTTTTCTCCTGGAAAAAATTATCGCGATCCTGTTCAGCAAACCAATATGGTTTTCAGTGTAAACGGTGATCGTATATTCCTGTTTCGACATGACTGACTATTTAAAAATTACTTTAACCTGATTTCGGAAACACTGCAACCTTGTGGCACCATCGGAAATACGTTGTTTTCCTTGCCTACCATCACTTCCAGCAAATAAGCACCGTTGTGGTTGAGCATTGTTTCGAGCGCTCCGCGCAATACTTCTCTTTCAGAAACTTTTTGTCCGGAGATGCCATAACCCTTCGCGACTTGCACAAAATCGGGACTGGTGATATCAACAAATGAATATCTCCTTTCATGAAACAATTGCTGCCACTGGCGCACCATACCTAAAAACTGGTTATTGAGAATGAGAATTTTCACATTCACTTTGCTCTGCATGATGGTGCCAAGCTCCTGCAGTGTCATCTGGAACCCGCCATCGCCAATGACTGCGACCACTGTCCTTGCCGGGTCACCGAATTTCGCACCGATTGCAGCGGGCAATGCAAAGCCCATTGTCCCCAGACCACCGCTGGTGATATTGCTTTTTGTTTTTGTAAACTTCGCATAGCGACAGGCAACCATCTGGTGTTGGCCAACATCGGTTACGACAATTGCTTCTCCTTTTGTGAGATCGTTGAGAATGTTTATCACCTCGCCCATGGTGAGAATCTCGGTATCTGGATGCAATTCGGGCTGGATGCATATTTCCTGCTCCTGCTGTTCGAAGTCGCGGAATTTCTGCAGCCACTGCGGATATACTTTCGGTTCGATCATCTCAGTCAGCAGTGGCAAAGTTTCTTTGCAATCGCCCCATACCGGTACTGTCGACTTTACATTTTTATCAATTTCAGCAGGATCTATATCGAGGTGAATGACTTTCGCCTGCTTTGCATATTTATCCAGTCGCCCGGTTACGCGGTCATCAAACCGCATACCGATTGCAATTAGCACATCGCATTCGTTGGTCAGCACATTCGGTCCATAGTTACCGTGCATACCGAGCATTCCCACAGCTTGCGGGTGGTCTGTTGCAATAGCGCTCATGCCCAGGATGGTCCATGCTGCGGGTATTCCGGATTTCTGCAGAAATGCTTTGAATTCGGCCTCGGCTTTTCCGAGAATGACACCCTGACCGAAGATCACAAAAGGTTTCTCAGCCTTGTTGATCAGGTCGGCCGCCTGCTGCACATATTCTTTGCGCACAAGTGGTTTCGGGCGGTAACTTCTGATATAATCGCAGGGCTTGTATCCGTCGTAAGAAAATTTCTGTAGCTGAGCGTTCTTTGTGATATCAATCAGCACAGGTCCGGGACGACCACTGCCTGCAATAAAAAATGCTTTGGCGATAACCGCGGGAATTTCGGTGGCATCTGTTACCTGGTAATTCCATTTTGTTACCGGTGTAGTGATATTTATTACATCTGTTTCCTGAAAGGCGTCCGTACCCAGCAAATGGGCAAATACCTGACCGGTAATGCAAACAAGCGGTGTGCTGTCGATCATGGCATCTGCCAGACCTGTCACCAGGTTGGTAGCGCCCGGGCCGCTGGTAGCGAAGACCACGCCGACTTTACCCGATGTGCGTGCATAACCCTGGCCTGCATGAATGCCGCCCTGTTCGTGACGGACCAGTACATGTTTGAGACGATCATTGTAATCGTACAGTGCATCATAGATGGGCATGATGGCGCCGCCCGGATAACCAAAGATGGTATCTACTTTTTCGGCAATCAGCGCGTCGAGCAACGCAACTGACCCAGTTACCTCAACAGTTTCCTGTTTGGCTGCTGTCTGTTTGTCTTTCGGTAAAGTAAGTGTGTCCATAAAATTTGTGTTTATGCTTCATCGGTTACGCAACCTTCTGAAGCGTCTTTTACCTGCCGCGCGTATTTAAAAAGAAGGCCCGCTTTTGCTTTCAGTGCCGGTTGCTTCCAGGACTGTCTTCTTTTTTCAATAACTGCGCTATCTACTTTTAATGAAATAATGTTTTGAGCTGCATCGAGTTCTATGATATCCTCATCCTGTACCAGTGCAATGAGTCCGCCGTCGAATGCTTCGGGCGTAATATGGCCTACAACAAAGCCATGGGTGCCTCCGCTGAATCGCCCGTCTGTAATCAGTGCTACAGATTTCCCCAGGCCCGCACCAATCAAAGCCGATGTAGGCTTGAGCATTTCGGGCATGCCTGGTCCACCTTTTGGTCCTACATACCTGATCACTACCACATCCCCTGCACGGATTTTTCCTGTATTGATTCCGTCGATCAGTTGAAACTCTCCATCGAAAACCCTTGCCGGTCCGGTGAATTTTTCTCCTTCCTTTCCTGTGATTTTGGCAACACTTCCTTTTTCTGCAAGGTTACCGTAGAGTATCTGCAGATGCCCGGTGGCTTTTACCGGCGTTTCAACCGGGTAAATTATTTTCTGCTGGTCAAAATCGAGTTCGGGAGCAGATGCAAGATTTTCTGCAATGCTCCCACCCGTAACCGTCATACAATCGCCATGCAGCAATCCCTTTTTAAGAAGGTATTTCATGACTGCCGGAACACCTCCATATTGATGCAGGTCCTGCATCAGGTATTTGCCGCTTGGCTTGAAATCAGCAAGAACAGGTATTTTATTGCTGATTGTTTGAAAATCATTTTGATCCAGCGGTACACCAACACTTTTCGCCATCGCTATCAGATGGAGGACGGCGTTGGTGGAGCCACCCAGCACCATGATGACGGTGATTGCATTTTCAAATGCCTTCCTCGTCATGATGTCTGATGGCTTTATGTCTTTCTCGAGTAAAACGCGGATCGCGCGGCCTGCGTCTATGCATTCACGTTGTTTCTCCACACTCAGTGCAGGATTGGAAGATGAATATGGCAGGCTCATCCCCAATGCCTCGATGGCGGATGCCATGGTATTGGCCGTGTACATGCCTCCACAGGCGCCTGCACCCGGACAGCTATTCATCACGATGCCTTTGAAATCGGCTTCGCTGAGCTGGCCGGCCATTTTTTGTCCCAGCGCCTCAAACGCAGACACAATATTGAGATCCTGACCATTATAATGGCCAGGGGCGATGGTGCCACCGTAAACCATGATGGACGGCCTGTTCAGCCTGCCCATGGCCATGATTGAACCCGGCATGTTTTTGTCGCAACCCGGCAAAGCGATCACTGCATCATAATACTGTGCACCGCAAACCGCTTCTATGGAGTCCGCAATGATATCGCGACTTACCAGTGAATATCGCATCCCATCAGTGCCGTTTGACATGCCATCGCTCACACCGATTGTATTGAAAATAAGTCCGACCAGATCGTTGTTCCATACGCCTTCCTTTACCAGTTTTGCAAGGTCATTCAAATGCATATTGCAGGTATTGCCATCGTAGCCCATGCTTACGATGCCCACCTGGGCCTTCTTCAGGTCATCGTCTGTAAGTCCAATGCCATATAGCATGGCTTGTGCAGCGGGTTGAGTCTCGTCCTGCGTAATCGTCTT
>JACMLD010000349.1 GCA_014379785.1 Chitinophagaceae bacterium | reverse complement strand
ATTGTTAATGAAATCTTATAAAGGCATTGGTCACACCATTGTGGATGACGAGATAGTGAATGCAAATGCTATATTAGCGGCCTAAACTTTTGTATGCGACCTATCCTGGCCTTGATTCTGTTTTGTCCGCTGTTTTCCTCCGCACAATATGAACCCCCGCAAAAAGAAGAAGATCACCTGAGAATGGAGATCAACAATCAGATCTTCCGCTTACTGATACCCATTACGGTCGAAAGGTTTGGTGGCATTGGTCTCCAGGCATCGTATGAACATGTGATCAGAAAACCGTTCACCTTCGTTATAAAGGGCGGCCCTACTTTTTATGCAGAGGATCCGGACGTATTTGGCATCAATGGCAGAATTGCGGGTGAAGTGAGGTATTATTTCAATCTTTTTCACCGGATTAAAAAAGACAAAACGGTCAAAAATTTTACCGCGGGATATCTTTCTATTGAACCATTTGCTGTGACCGGTTCCTACCAGTTTCTCCGAAAGGGAGATATCTATGAGCCACCTCCTGAATCGGGTGCATTTATTAATATCGGTTATCAGTGGCAATTTAAAAGAAGCTATGCAAACATATTTTTTGGCACCCGTTTTCCCGGAAAAGTCTACAGCGAATCGGTTGATGCGACCGATCTATTGCATGCAGGCCTGGTAATTGGCAAAGTGTTCTAAAGTATTATTGGCATTTATCTTTGCCCGAAATTTTCTTGCCTTGAAAAAAAGAATCCGCAGATCCTACAGGATTGCCCGTATAGTTGTTTACAAGCAGACCATCGTAGAACCCACTGATAACTTTTGGACATTCATCGGTGCTTTTACAGGCATCGCACTCATTGGTCTCATCCAGAGCAAAGATTTTTCCGGTACCGACAGTGTTTTTCTCATTGGTTCATTTGGTGCATCGGCCGTATTGGTGTTCGGCACCACCAACAGTCCCCTGGCACAACCGCGCAATCTGATTGTGGGTCATATCGCCAGCGCCCTTATTGGTGTCACCGTGCAGAAACTGATTCCGGATCAGCTATGGCTTTCTGCGGCGCTTTCTGTATCACTTTCAATAGTAGCCATGCAGATGCTGCGTTCCATGCATCCACCCGGCGGCGCCACTGCACTGATAGCAAACATAGGTTCGGAAAAGATCAAGTCACTTGGCTTCTTATATGTCTTGTCGCCTGTTATCACAGGAATCCTCATCCTGCTGGTAGTGGCGCTTGTTGTCAATAATATCCCGAACAACCGAAGGTACCCCTATAAAAAAATAAATTTCTTCAAAAGACCTCGTCGCAAAATAATATCTAATCGGTAATCCACCTCCGATGGCATGATTTTTCCTTTTTTGGTATAAAAAACAGATCATATGAAAGTATTTATTGCAATAGCATCTATTTTATTGCTGTCCTGCGGGAACAATGAAAACCGCAATGGGCCACAGGAAGAGATAAGTGTCACCCACGACACAACCGGACCTGCGGGAGGCACAAATATCCACAATGATTCAATAGGCACTAAATTTCTGCAGGGCCCGGCCGGAACGCTGTTTGTGGATGATGGGGGACGGGGCGGTACCCCGGTAATTTTTCTTCATTCTTATGGAGGAAGTACTGAGCAGATGCAGGCTCAACTGTCTCATTTACGCAAGAGCCGGAGAGCGATTGCTTTTGATTTTCGTGCACACGGACAGTCGGCTTCTCACGACAGTAATTACAGTGTGCAATCATTGTCTTCCGATCTTGCCGCTGTTGTCAACCAGCTGGGGCTTGATTCCTTCATACTCGTCGGTCATAGTCTGGGTGGTTCGGTGGCTGCTTTATACGCTGCTGCTAATCCGTCCAAAGTGAAGGCTATCTTACTGGTTGGCACACCTGGCAAGACTCCACCTGCCATTGCGGATAAAGTTGTGAGCTCGCTGCGAACCGATCAATACGAAGAGGTGATGTCAGATTATATGAATAAATTATTGGAAAAGGCAAAGCCGGAAACAAGATCTGTGGTAATGAAAGGTTTTGAAAAACTCGCGCGTTCAACTTCCATCAGTTTGATCAGGGCGGCATTTGATTATGACCCGGTACCTGATCTGAAAAAAATTGAAGGAGAAAAACTCATCGTTTATTCCGACCTCGAAGATCCTGTCAATTCTTTGGGCAAACAGGCTCCTTCGGTCAAAAAGATATTGATTTCAGGTTCGAGTCACTGGATGCAAATGGATAAGAAAGAAGAGTTCAATACAATTCTTGATCAGTTTCTT
>JACMLD010000348.1 GCA_014379785.1 Chitinophagaceae bacterium | reverse complement strand
CGCAAACGGTCGTTAAGAAAATATGCGTGAAACTTCAGGCGGATCATTTCTGCTTGAAAGTTGCCGCGATCTTTTTGAAAACCGACAAATAAGTATCCATATTTTCCGCGGCCTTCCCGACTGTTCCGCTTTCATCAATCGAAAATTTTGCTGCGCCTCTTGCATCTGATTTTACATTGTCATCCTGGACAGTAGAGAGCAGTGCTTTCCTCATTTCACTTTCCTTTGCTTTTTCTGCCTCCGGATAGATGCAATTGACCATATGGGTAGACTTTGCATCGCCGAAGATCAGGATCTGCTTAAGGTAGGTGGTGCCATTCGCAGGTTGGCTTACACGTACCAGTGTCGCTTTGCCGCCTTTGACATCCACCTGCTGTTTGTCAATAAATGTCATGCCCTTTGTCTTGAGAGACTCCGTCGTAAATGCGGCGATCATCTGATCGGCCGGGGCCGGAATGGTGGCCACCATAATGGAAGCACCAGTCTCCAGATTCTGAAAACCCGAAAAGCTTGTCGAAAGCGTAAATCCCTTGGGTGGTATAATTGAAAATTTTGTTCCTGCAATGAGTTGCCTTGCTTCTTCCTGAGCGAATGTGCAGATAGGGACGAGAAAGAAAAACACGCATATTCTTACAATCATTTTCATGGCGATAAAGTTGAATTCAAGACAATTTAATATAAAAAATAACAATCCAGACAACACAAAACGCAATAGGTTACGCACGTCCCAAATTTGGTGATTGTATCTGATATCTTGCTGCTGCAAATTTGCCAGAGGTTTCTAAAAGCAAATTTTATCATTAAACTTTTTCCTATGTCTTTTTCTTTAGCAGGCAAAAAAATCCTGTTTGCGTGTGTTCCCGCTGACGGACATTTTAATCCCCTGACCGGACTGGCAATGTATCTTAAAGAGAAGGGTTGTGATGTGAGATGGTATACTTCCAAAACCTTCGCTGCAAAGATTGAAAAACTGGGTATCCGCTACTATACGTTTAATAAGGCACTTGATGTCAGCGGTCCGGATTTTGAGCCCATTGTTGCCGCACGTGAAAAGATCAGGTCGCAGGTCAGTAAGCTCCGTTTTGATATGGTAGAAGTTTTTATAAAACGCGGACCGGAATATTTTGAGGACATCAAAGACATTCACGAAAATTTTGAATTCGATTTGTTTGTTGCCGACTGTCTTTTTATGGGGATGCCCTATGTAAAGGAAGTGCTGAGAAAGCCGGTGATTTCAATCGGTGTGCTGCCTTTGCTTGAGAGTTCCAAAGACATTGCTCCTGCGGGTATTGGCATCACTCCATCGTATACATTCTCAGGCAAAATAAAGCAGGCCATTCTGAGATTTGTTGCCAATCAGTTTATGTTTAAAGGTCCCAATGAAGTGTTGAAGAAGACATTTTTCGACTATGGCATCGCGCACAACGGTGATTCTATTTTTGATCAGCTGGTACAAAAAACGGATTTGCTTTTACAAAGCGGTACACCGGGTTTTGAATATACGCGTTCTGATCTCGGGTCGCATATCCGGTTTATTGGTTCTCTGCTCCCTTATTCGGGTAATACCGAAAAGAAATCCTGGTTTGATCCGCGTGTCCTGCAATTCAGGAGAGTTGTGCTGGTGACACAGGGTACCGTTGAAAAAGATGTAAACAAGATCCTGGTCCCAACCATAGAAGCTTTCAGAGGCACAGACATCCTGGTAGTGGCCACAACAGGTGGCAGCAATACAGCAGAGTTAAAAAAGAAATACGCTACTGATAATATCATCATCGAAGATTTTATTCCTTTCAATGATATCATGCCCTATACCAATGTGTATGTTACCAACGGAGGATATGGGGGTGTTATGCTGGCAATAGAAAACCGTCTGCCGATGGTAGTCGCCGGTGTACATGAAGGGAAAAATGAGATCGCTGCGAGGATAGGATTTTTCGATCTGGGCATCAATCTCAGGACAGAAGCTCCGAAGTCTGCTCAGATCTTCAACGCGGTTGAAACCGTTAATGAAAATCCCATTTATCTGCAAAGGGTCAATGAGCTGGCCTCTGAATTTAAAAAATATGATCCGAATAAATTGTTCGCGGAATTTGCATCTGAACTGATGGGTGCAAAGGGAAGGATCAGCATTGAAAGCCGATCCGGTGGTGTAGGCTCTCAAAGAAAAAAAGTGGTGGCAGAATAAGTCATTTCGACCGAGCGCAGCGAGTGGAGAAATCCCCGGCCGCTGTCGGTGACTCACTCCGGCCGGCAGGGGATGTCTCGGCTTCGCTCGACATGACCGTCATATCGATGTTATCTTTAATCTTCTTTATCAGTCTCTTTCTCAGTCTCTTTCTCAGTCTCCTCTTCCGGCACGTTGCCCTTCTTATCTTCTGCTTTTTCCTTGATATTCTGCATCAGTGAAGAAATCGGTCCTTCCATATGTTCCTGTGGGTCAGTGGTATGCAGGGTTTCAGGGTCAGGTTTGGAAACCGGCTGACCAGAATGATCGTGATGTCTTTCTTTCTTATCCATATCTGTAGTTTGGTATAATGTATTCAAAATGCGGGCCAGCCCCAGGTAGAGTCGACTAGTCGAGTAGTTAAATGGTTGATTGGTTATGAATACTTTACACTCTAAATTTACATTTTTCCCGCTGGCGGTGTGGACAGCTGATACGGATGTAAGCGCAGATTCCATGTCATCCTGCGCAATTACGTCATTAACCACGATATTGATATCGTGAAACTGGGTGCGGAACTCGCGGAAAAAATCTTTAAAACCTTCATCAGCAATCGGCTGACCCTCTGCTCCTAAACCGTGGGCCTTTGACTGATTAGACATGAAACGATCGATGGCTTTTTCATCGTCTTTGTTCCAGACATCGTTAAACCATCTGTAGCTTAAAGTAGATTTTGCGTCCCTCATAAAACTCAATTTTAATATAGTTAATTAATATAGTTTTCGAGGGGAATGGCAGTGTGAAGAGCTCTATGAATATACGAATTTTACTGCGAGAGTAACCATTTCAACAGGTCTTTCGGTTCTGCAATACTCCAGGAATGCGGGTGCGGTGTATTGTTAGGTTTTCGGCGACCGGCATTCTGTGTCGGAATGAATGCTGCTTTTTTATTTCCCATCCTTCGCAACTCATTATAAAGTGCGGCCAGATCATACGAATTCATCAGCGAGTAGTCCACTCCCTCTTTAAGCCACCACAAAATATCAGGCTCTGTATAAAGTCGCAGGGGCAGGTTAATAAGTGGTTTGATGGCATTTTGAGTGCTGTCATTATAAGAATAGGGGGAAAGGGCCCGATAATTTTCCAGTTTATCGGCCGGCGTCCCTCCGAAAGTCGTTATGCATCGTTTCAGAATATAGTTACTTTCCGCCAGTGCTTCCTCCGGACTTCCTGGAAGTTTCGTTTCACGAAGCATATTGAAATACATTCTTTCAAAATCGAGTGGTGCATCTATCACAAAAACAGCCGAAGGTTTTACGGGATAATTATTTTTGATGGAGAGTTCAGCATACTTGATTGAGCAGGTTCCACCTATCGAAAATCCACCCAAATAAAATTTCAGGCCGTTGACTTTCTGCGTTTTTTGAATGTGTCCAAGTATCTCCAGAAATGAAGCCTGTGTGGCAGTGTCGAAACCAAAAGAGGAGATACCGTTTTTAAAGGTTGGTATAATGACAAGTATTCCCTGGTCTGCTGCATCCATCGGCAATGTTGTTTGCACCAACACATCTTTTGCTTTCTTGGTGTTCTAGAAATCAAGAGCATAAGGAGTGGT
>JACMLD010000347.1 GCA_014379785.1 Chitinophagaceae bacterium | reverse complement strand
GAAAACGATGTATCGGATACCCGACAACAACAGCACTCTTAACAAAATTCTAACAGGAAGGTTTTCAATTACGTTCACATGCTGCAGAAATCGGGCAGTCCTGGGAATTCTGGCCAACAGTTTAATCATGAATCCAAACCTGAAATAAAGAAAAATTAAACCAGTAGTGACAAATACAGTCCCCGAAAGCAAAACTTTAATCCAAAGATCATAATCACCGGAAGGATGATTGATCACGAAAAAAAGTCCTGCGATGCCGAAAACCAGAGTAATGATCAGCTGGCTGATGCTTCCGATGATAGTAAGTGATACGGCCTTCCATCTCAGGCCATGCTGCACAAACACCACCCTGCCGCCATATTCACCGATGCGATTCAGCGTATTCATTGCAAAGGCGAGACCTGCAAGTGTGGCTTTGAAAGCTTTCAGGAATGAGATTGGCTGAATGTATCGAATCAGTATCTGCCATTTCCTGGCTTCAAGTCCCCAGTTTACAATTACAAAAAAAAGACAAACGAACAGTTTCCACGACTGATCACCGCCGATTGAATTTTTTATTTTAGCAAAAGAGCCATCGAGATCAGGCTGATTCTGCACCTGCTGCCAGATCGACCATGAAAGCCAGACGAATAAAACCGGGCCGAGGCCATAATTGAGTAGTAATTTGATATTTTTGTTTTTCACAAACATCCTTTCAAAAATACCCGCTTTGCAAAGCACGTCGAAAATTATTTTAGGGATCGATCCAGGCACGGTGGTGATGGGATACGGATTAATAGCTGTTGAAGGAAATGCTATACGATTGCTGGAAATGGATGTGATCAAACTTTCATCTCATAAAGACATCTATCACCGTCTCGAAATCATCCACAATACTGTCTGCCGGCTCATTGTCGAGTTTAAGCCACAACTTTTTGCCATCGAAGCCCCCTTCTTTGGTAAAAACGTGCAGAGTATGCTAAAGCTGGGGAGGGCGCAGGGTGTAGCCATTGCCGCGGCCATGCAGGCCGGACTTCCGGTAACGGAATACGCACCGAAAAAAATCAAACAGTCCGTCACAGGCAATGGCAATGCCGATAAACTGCAGGTCTGGAAAATGCTGCAGCATATCCTGAAAATAGAAGACGCTGACCTGCGGTACCTCGATGCATCAGATGCCATTGCCGTAGCGCTCTGCCACCACTACCAGACAACATCGGTGCTCAGACCAGGCAAAGTGGCTGTAAAAAGCTGGGCAGACTATATTGCCCGCAATCCCAACAAGGTTTTATAAATTCTGGAGAATCTTTTGTTGTGCAGCTTTGAGTTCCCCAGGGGAAAGCTTGATTTTGCCACGGCTGAATTCGAGATCAGCGATCGTGGAAATCGGGACCAGGTGCAGATGTGCATGCGGCACTTCAAGACCTGCAACCGCCAGACCACAGCGGTTGCAATCAAAAGCCTTTTCTATCGCTTTTGCAATGGGTTTTGCAAAAACCAGCATTGAAGAAAGATAATTATTATCCAGGTCAAAAAACTTATCAGTTTCTGTTTTTGGGATCACGAGTGTATGTCCTTCTCTCAAAGGAAAAATATCAAGAAAAGCGAAAAACTTATCATCTTCCGCAATCTTATAAGATGGAATTTCTCCTGATATTATTTTTGAAAAAACGGTCATCGCTTAAGCAGAAATTTTTTCAATTTTAAATTTCATCGTTCCGGCAGGAGCCTGCACTTCGGCCACCTCTCCCACTTCTTTTCCCAGCAAACCACGGCCTATTGGGGATGTTACAGATATTTTACCAGCTTTCAGGTCGGCTTCTTTTTCAGAAACGATCTGATAAGTCACTTCCTTCTTAGTATTCATATTAAACAAGGTCACCGTTGTCAGGATACTCACTTTGGTAGTATCGATGGTACTGATGTCCACGATGCGGGCATTGGCCAGATCGCTTTCCATTTTTTTTATTCTTGCTTCAAGAAGACCTTGTGCTTCCTTTGCCGCATCGTATTCTGCGTTTTCCTTGAGGTCACCCTTTTCCCGCGCCTCCGCAATCGCCTTCGAAGCCGCCGGCCGCTCAACAGACTTTAGCTGTTGCAGCTCGGCGCGCATTATTTCGAGCGTCTCTTTGGTGACATACATTATATCCGTCATAACAACCTCCTTTTGTTTCGTTTAGTGAGAAAAAAAATACAACGCCTCAGGTTCGCTGGAGCGTTGCATGTACTTCAAAGATAAGATAATTTATTGCCTTATAAACCGGTATCTGTACCGGTAGCTGGGGGTGCGGTATTCGGCATTGAACCTGTTTCCTCCTTTAAAATCGCAGTCTTCAAAAAACCAGTCGATTACCCGGTTATCGGCAAAATTGTGCAGATTAACCTTGAAGACCGTTTTATCGCGGTTCTGCCAGTCCCCGTTGTCATCATAATAGCCATCTCTTACGGTATACATATCCCACCGGCCGGTGAGCGAACCCTGGGCATCTGTATAGGTAGCATCGCCATTTCGGGAAAAAGTATAGGAGCCATTTTCATAACCTGTGGTGATGGTATTCCAGTTTACAAAACTGTTTCTTTCTGCTCGCTGTAACCACCACTTGCCTTCGAGTTTATCCTCGGGCCTGTCAAAGATTTTTCTGCATGAAAAAGAGGTGAGAAGAAGGACTGCTATGAGTCCGGTAAGTAGAGTTTTATGCATATAGAAGGGTTTCTATATTTACAGCAAATTATCTACCGGATGCTGATAAACGAATGTTAAGATTGGAGGATTTTATCCGCCAGCACTTTCGACATTTTAAAAAAAGATTCGTGCGAGTAACCGGCTATATGCGGTGTAACAATAACGGCTGGATTTGAGATCAGAAGGGAAAGATTCATCTGTTCTTCTTCGGAATAAGTGTCGAGTTTCTCATTCTCCAGCACATCCAGACCAGCACCTTTTATCAGACCGGCATCAAGCGCACGAAGTACCGCCCCCGTGTCATGCACCTTTCCGCGACAGGCATTGAGAAACCAGGGCTTGTTTTGCAACGAACCAAAAAATGCATCATCCGCCAGGTGAAAGGTTTCATCGTTCAGCGGCAGATGCAGACTGATGACATCAGCATACCTGCAAACCTGTTCGAGTCCCGCTTCATGCACGGGCCCCTTTGCAAATCCATATTTAAATCTGTCATATGCCAGTATTGTTACATCAAAAGAACTGAGGAGTTTTGCGAATGCACTTCCTGTATTTCCGAATCCGAGGATGCCAACAGTTTTTCCCGAGAGTTCTGTGCCGCGATTGCTTTCACGGTTCCACTCACCATTTTTTATTTCACTCATTGACGGTCCTATCCGGTTCATCAGATTTAATAACAATCCCAGGCAGTGTTCTGCTACGGCATTGCGATTGCCTTCCGGACTGCTGAGGCAGCGAATGCCTTTTGAATCAGCGTACTCAACATCTATGAG
>JACMLD010000346.1 GCA_014379785.1 Chitinophagaceae bacterium | reverse complement strand
GATATGTTTTGGTGGGATTGCAAAAACAGGATATCAGTTTTTGTCATCCCGAATTTCATAAGCGGGAAGCAACGCTGATGAGTAGCCGCAACGCCACGCGTGCGGATTTTGAGCATGTGATAGATTCCATGAAAAAAGGTCTTGTTGATCCGGCTTCATTTATTACACACGAGGTAAAATTTGACCAGGTTGCCACAGAGTTCGCCTCCTGGCTTGATCCTGCGAATGCTGTGGTAAAAGCAATGATTCACTTTGATTAAGAAAATGTTCATGAAGAAAATAATTCTCTTCGTACAGGTTTGTCTGGTTGTCTCAGTGGTTTACGCGCAATCGTCTGTATCTGCAGTCTGGTCGCCCGACAACGGTAATGGTACCTATAAAAATCCGGTGATACACGCAGATTATTCTGACCCGGATGCCATCCGTGTCAATGATGACTTTTATATGGTGTCGTCAAGTTTTAACCAGGC
This sequence comes from Chitinophagaceae bacterium, assembly GCA_014379785.1. GTDB lineage: Bacteria > Bacteroidota > Bacteroidia > Chitinophagales > Chitinophagaceae > JACMLD01. The sequence continues at coordinate 1,751 of JACMLD010000346.1, read as the reverse complement.
ACCTGGCCTGCCGATTCTTCATTCGCGTGACCTGGTAAACTGGACGCTCATTGGTCATGCCATCAGGAAGAATGTGCCATCGGATCACTATTCAAAGGTGCAGCATGGCAATGGGGTCTGGGCACCGGCGATCAGACATCACAACCAAAAATTTTATATCTACTACCCGGATCCTGATTTTGGCATTTATGTGATTACTGCCAAAGACATCAAGGGACCATGGACCGAACCTATACTGGTAGAGGCTGGTAAGGGATTGATTGATCCCTGTCCGTTCTGGGACGACAACGGTAATGCGTTTCTCGTTCATGCCTATGCGGGAAGTCGCGCGGGCATCAAAAGTCTGATTGTTCTCAAAACGATGAATACAGAAGGAACAGCGGTCACGAGTGTTGGAAAGATTGTTTTTGACGGACACGATGCGGATCCGACGATTGAGGGTCCGAAAATGTACAAAAGAAACGGGTATTATTATATCATGGCACCTGCCGGAGGTGTATCAACTGGCTGGCAGCTCGCACTTCGGTCGAGAAATATTTATGGTCCTTATGAAAGAAAGGTGGTAATGGATCAGGGCGGTTCATCAGTGAATGGTCCGCACCAGGGCGCCTGGGTCAATACGAGCAGCGGACAGGATTGGTTTCTTCATTTTCAGGATCGGGATGCCTATGGGAGAATAATACATCTGCAGCCGGTGAAATGGGTCAACGACTGGCCGGTGATAGGCGTGGATAAAGACGGTGACGGCAAAGGCGAGCCTGTAATGACGCATGCGAAACCGATCACAAAAGCAATCACGGGTGGATATCAAAAGTCTGCTGTCAGCAATCCTGCAGACTCGGACGAATTCAACGATCATTCTATTGGTCTGCAATGGCAGTGGGAGGCCAATCCGCAGCCATACTGGGCGGTGCCGGGCAATGGATACCTGAGGATGTTTTCGTTTCAGATTCCAGACAGTGTAAAAAACTACTGGGATGTGCCAAATCTGCTGATGCAGAAATTTCCGGCAGAAGAATTTAGTGCAACTACAAAGTTGGTCTTTAGGCCGAGGCTCGACAATGAGAAAACCGGACTCGTGGTAATGGGTGCCGACTATGCATACATCAGTGTTGACAAAAGGAAAGACGGACTGTATCTATCATATATCGTTTGTGCCGGAGCTGAAAAGGGTGCTGCGGAGAAAGTTGTTTCTTCGCAAAAAATCGAGACCGCCACATTTCATTTTCGGGTGAGTGTCGCAAAGGGTGCAGTCTGCAGTTTCTCGTACAGCACAGATGGCAACAGTTTCACGGCATTGGGTGAACAGTTTGTTGCAAAGCCCGGGCGATGGGTGGGTGCGAGGATTGGAATTTTCTGCACAAGAACTCAAAAAACGAATGACAGCGGTTATGCGGATTTTGATTTTTTCAGGTTTAGTAAGTTATAGGGGAGGGAAGGAGGAAGTTGGCAGTTTAAAGTTGGCAGTTTAAAGGGCTCACTGAGAGTTGGTCATTTCGACCGAGCGCAGCGAGCGGAGAAATCCCCTGCCGCTAGTCTGCGAGTCTAATAGCAGAGGATGTCTCGGCTTCGCTCGACATGACCAGCTCACCCGTTGTCTCGCTGCCACTTTAAACTGCCAACTTCCTCCTTTCCTCCCCATATTAACGCCACATTAAAGCCGGTAACGTTTGCGTAAAAATATATGCTGCTTTTCTTCTGCTTCTATCAATAAGGGCGTACAATTGTATCTAAACGATTGCATTACATGG
>JACMLD010000041.1 GCA_014379785.1 Chitinophagaceae bacterium | reverse complement strand
TGTATTATAGGAACCAGCTCTGAAGCAACTGAAAACCTCCGTCTTTGGGTTAAAAAGATTCAATCCGTCTTTGGTTGCGATCCACAATCTTCCCTGTTTGTCTTCCACAACACGGTAAATGAAGTCATTACTGATAGAAGTAGAGTCAGTGTCCCGATGGACGTATTTCTTGAATTTTTTTGTTTTCTCGTCAAGCTTAAAAAGCCCATCTGCAGTACCTATCCAGATATTCGCCCTGCTGTCCTGGAATATTGTCCTTGCCGATCCCTTGCCAGGGGAGCCATAATGAATAAAATTGTCGTTCTTTCTGTCAAAAAGGTCCAGTCCGCCAGCGGTCGCCACCCACAAACGGCCACTCCTGTCTTCTTTTACATCAAATACAAAGCTGTTGCTCAGACTCGTAGTGTCATCGGGATCGGATTTGTAAACTTTGAAGCGATACCCGTCATACTTGTTCAGACCCTCGTCGGTGCCGAACCACATGAATCCTTTTGCATCTTTTAAAATTGCCACTACATGACCCTGCGAGAGTCCGTCATTGGTATTGAGTCTCTTGAACTTAGGAATGAAACGTTGCGCCTCTGCAAATGGCAGGGCAAGGATGAAAAGTAATATGGTCTGGATAAATTTCTTCACAATCGTTCGGCTCGGGTTAGGGGCAAACCTATAACGTGGAAACAGGCAGATTGCGTAAAGGTCCGGGCTGAATTTAATGGAAGTATAGACTAACAGTCATTGGTCACTAAGTGTTAACTCTGACTGGAAGGTGAGTTGATTCTGTGAATGTCGAATAAAAACTGAAATAGATTCGTTTCTGTTGGCAACTGAAGTTTTTTGCGAAGCCTGTACCGGCTGATTTCCACTCCGCGCACCGAGATACTCATGAGCTGGGCGATTTCTTTACTTGATAAATTCATTCGCAGGTAGGCGCAAAGCTTTAGTTCGTGCGCGCTGAGGTTGGGATATTTTTCCTTGAGCGTGATCAAAAAATCGCTGTGCACCTTGTCGAAATGCACAGAAAACTGTTCCCACTCTTCATTGAGTTTTTCTTCTTCCGAAAGAATTCTCAGCAGCTTTTTTACATCGGGCTGTTCAGATTTATCTTTTCCGGCTTTGGTAAGATGGTGGAGCTCGTCTTTTATTTTTAGCAGGAACTCCGCTTTTTGTACCAGATGCATGGCGGTGCTGGCGAGTTCGGTGTTTTTGAACCCGATTTCTGTTTCCAGTTTTTCATTCTTGAGTTTTACCAGTTCTTTTTCAGATTTCTCCATTTCAAGCTGGTGCAGATATGCGAGGCGCTTCTGTTCTTCCATATGTTTCTGCCTTTCACGCAGCAGTTTTCTTCTCTGTTTTCTGTAAAGAAGAAATGCAATCCAGATCGCAATGAGTGCATACATGATCCAGGCCCAGATGGTGAGATACCAGGGTGGGAGCACGGTGAATCTATACACCGCAGATTCAGATTCATCGAGGAGATTGTTGCGCACCTTAACATTAAAAACATAGTCGCCGGCGGGAAGGTTTGTATAATCTTTTTCCGTTTTTCTTGTCCATTCAGACCAGTCCTTGTCGAACCCTTCGAGATAATAGCTGTATTCCAGATTGGCGGCTTGCTCGTATAAAGGTGATGAGTACTCGATATGAAAAGAATTGTTCTGATGGGTGACCGATGGAATAATTTTTTCTGTTACATTTCCGTCGTACAACAGGCTGTCGGCCTTGCCAATCGATTTGACGGTTCTGATATAAACATTCAGCGCGGGTTTGTTCTCCTTGTATTTTTCGAAATTGATATGATAGAAACCTTTTTCTCCGCCCACGAAAATATTGTTGTCGTTGACCGGATAGATATATTCAAATCCGCTGAGCATTTTGCCTTTTAATTCGGGGAGGTAAATGATGGTAGGTTTGACGCTTGAAAAATCAACAACGCCGATATTTTTTTCCTGGATAAACCAGATATTTCCCGAAGGGTCTTCTTTCAGATAACGTATTCCTCTTTCTCCGAAAATCTCTTTGAAGTAACCCGAGACCTGAAAAGAGTCGCTTCTTGCATTGTATTCGTAGATGCCGCGTTCAGTGGCAATGACCACGCGGTTCCTCACTTTGAAAACGTGATTCTGCAGAGAAGAAGGCAATCCGTGTGCCTGCGTGTAAAGTTTGACCTGCGATTTGATTGGTGAAGTAAGTTGTATCCTATAAATGCCCCGATAGGGATGTGAAACCCATATACTGTTGTCATTGTCGATCTCTAAAAAGCGCGCCGATTCGGTAAAACCTTCTACGGTTCCTTTTTCGGTGAGTGTGCCGCCTCCAGATTCATAAACTCTTACCCCTTCATAATTGCCGGCGACGATGGTGGAGGCCTGCAGGTCTTTCAGATTCTGAAAGGTCCAGAACCCCCTTCCTTTTACAACCGGAATGGCAATGCCATCTCTGATCTGCCAGAACCCGTCTCCCCGGCCGGCGAGCAGCATGTCGTTTACGACCGACAATCCCCAGGTCTGACCGCTAACAATGGTTTTAAAATTATCGACCGCATAACTCAGGTCGCGGATGCCGGGCAGTGGTAACTGGAATATCCCGTTTGAAAGACCAAAATAAAGCTGCTGATTAAAAATGAGGACCGCAAAACCGGCCCCGTCATTCATAATGGGCGGATTGATGTGTTTTATGGAGTTATTAAAAGCGATGAAGTCGATTCCCGATTCCAGTCCAAGCCAGATATTACGGTTCCGGTCCATAAACACGCTCCTGATATTGCTGTTTTGCAGACCTTCTCTTCTGGAAAAGTTTTCAATCACCCTGCCGTTTTTGTCGACCAGGTAAAAACCGTTTGTGTAGGTTCCGAGGATAAAATGATCCTTGTCCATCAAAGCCATACTCGAGAAAGGCGCGGGCGATGGGATATTCATTCCCGTCAGACTAAGCGGGGACAGGCCCCCTGGCGCCAGGGTATAAAGTCCATGATTGCTGGTGGCCACGATGCTCGAGTCCTGACCGATGGGAGCAGTTCCAATGATTTCAAAATTGGAAGGGATCGCGGACTTGGGCAGATAGGTCACCCACTGCCCGGACTTGAACTGCAAAAGTCCTTTTTGCTGGTCCTGCGCTATCAGTTCCTTATTATGTATGCCGATATAGAGCCAGTAATCTGTGGCAGGAAAAACCTGGATGGCTGAACCAGTGTAACGAAAAATTTTATCGGTTGATCTGAAGAAGATCTCTTCACCCTGGCGTACGATATCCCAGATATCGGCGAAACGGTTATCGGCCTCGGGGAGAAGAGGTTTTAAAGAATGATATGACAATTTGCCCGTTTCGCTGGGTTCAAAGTATCCGATCTCATCCTGACCACCCGTATAGATCCTTCCCTGGCTTCCGAGCTCGATGGAACGGACGATTGTTTTGTTTGGTTGAGGAAAAACCTTCCAATGTACACCGTCAAATGTCAGAAGTCCTTCATTATTAGCGAAATAGATAATACCATTTGCATCCTGCCTCACATCCCAGTTCTGTGCGCCCGCATTGTAATCTAGTTTTTTGTAGTTGATGACCTCACGCAACCCAATATAGGATTGAGTTGTGGCCGACAGACCAGGCAGCAGCAAAATTATAAGGCAAAACAACCGGCAATTCATGAAAGTAAATTAAAGGCAAAATGAGGTACATCAGAATAGCTGTGCGGTGAAAAAGCCAATGATGTAGTCAAGATGTAGTGATTTCTGCTTTAAAACGAAGATAGCGAGAAGCGATGTAGTAGTGATGTGGTGTTATATTTTTTATCGGTGAAAACTACATCTACTTTTAAGTTGCCAAAAAACGATTGCTTATGAGCCAAGGAACTGCCTTCCCCGCACACTCTCTTAGTCCACCGGTTAATTTTAATTCTTCTGCCATTCTGGCCTGTTACACCGGATTTTTTCTGAATGAAATAAATATAAAATGAGAACAACCTTAAAACTTGCTTCGATCGTAGCGGTTGCTACCATCCTGTTTTATAGCTGCAGTCCCGACAAGGCAGCTGATTTGGGCACAAAGGCCACGGCGTCTTTCACCATGAGTCCTGTTGCCGGAAAAGTAAATACCTATCTTCTCCAGAGTACCTCACTAAATGCCTTTGGCTATCAGTGGGATAAGGGGAACGGAAACTTCGTAAAAGGAAAACAGATTGACACTGCCTATTTTCCCCTGAAAGGATCATATAAGGTAAGGCTGCGCGCTTTCGGCCGCGGTGGATATGACACTGCCGAGCAATCGGTGGCGATTACGGTGGACGACATCCTTAACAATCCAACTTTTAAGTTGCTGATTGCAAAGTCATGGAAACTGAATCCGGCTGATGCCTCTATTATTGTAGGCACGGAGGCAAACCCGGCCGCTTATTTTGGCGGCGGAGCGCTTGCCGATTGTCAGAAAGACGATGTCTATACTTTTACCGCTGACCTCAAGCTGACTTACAATGCTGCGGGTTCAACTTTCAATGGTGGAAACCTGGCTCCTAATTTCAGCTGCGCCGGAGACAGGTCATATAATAATGTAGCGTTCACCTTTGCTCCCGGAGTGGCAGCAGGTTCGGCAGGTATTGCAACCCTGAGCCTCGCGGCACCGGTCCCTACCAATTTTATCGGCGTGACCGATGTATCCTCTAATAACTACCGGATCATTTCCATCACCTCATCAGCAATGGTTTTACGTTCCGGCACATCGGCAGAAACAGTTCACCAGTTCAAATTTATTGCGCAGTAAAATTCAGGATCAATGAAATTTTCAAAAAAATATAAAAAACTGCATATGAAATTCAGCATTCGCTTATTGCTGGGTATGTTTTTCACATTCTGTCTCACTGCAGCTGTGAATGCCCAGACTTTCCAGGTGACTGGAAAGGTCACACAAAAAAAATCCGGAGAGCCGCTCGCTGGCGCTTCCGTTAATATCAAAGGAACCACCACCACGGTCATCACCGACGCAGCTGGTGCATTTACTATCGGCATGCCTTCGGGCGGCGGCACACTCGTTATCACTTATGCCGGTCTCGCCACACAGGAAAGAAGCGTTCAGTCGGCCGGAGCCCTCAGCTTTGAACTCTCAGAAGGAGAAAATGCTACGCTCGATGATGTGGTAGTAGTCGGTTATGGTCAGCAGAGAAGGGGTAACCTCACAGGCGCCATTTCAACGGTTGGCACAAAAGCACTCACACAGAGTCCGGTGCCGGATTTGAGTAATGCACTCATGGGCCGCGTGACAGGCGTTATCACAAAACAGGCTTCGGGAGAACCCGGTCGCGACAACGCCAATATCTATATCCGTGGTAACTCCACTTTCAGCGGATCAATGGAACCGCTTTTTGTAGTAGACGGAATCGTACGATCATTTCGCGATTTCTCGCAGCTCGATGCAAATGAAGTGGAGTCTGTCAGCATATTGAAAGATGCCTCATCAGCAGCCATCTTTGGTGTTCGCGGTGCAAACGGCGTTGTGCTAGTGACAACTAAAAGAGGAAAGTCCGGAAAGATCACCGCCAGCTATTCCTTTAATTATGGTTTGCAAAAAGTAACCAAGTTTAATAACAACCTTGGATCATACGAGTACGCCACACTGATGAATGAAGCTTTGCTCAATGACAACCTGCCCTTGGCCTATACCAATGCGCAGATTGAAAGTTACCGCACAGGTTCAGACCCCCTTCTTTATCCAAATACAAACTGGCAAAAGCTGGTTCTCGGTGGCACCGCTCCGCAGTCACAACACAATCTTTCATTCAGCGGCGGTTCAGATAAAGTAAAATACTTTGCTTCGCTGGGCTATCTTGATCAGGGTGGACTTTACAGCTCACTCAATTATAAGAGATACAACCTCCGTACAAACCTGGATCTGCAGGTGACAAAAACCACCAAGGTTTCGATCGACCTGTCCGGCCGCCTCGAAAAAAGAACTGGTCCAACCACAGGCATTTCGGGCATTTTCGAACACACACTGAGAAATCCCCCAACCATCGTAGCAGAATATCCGGGTATCGGATATGCGCAGGTCGGTTCTTACGTAAATACGCTCAGAGCCATCGACCCAAGATCAGGATACGACCGGTCTGAGAACAATACCATTCTTACCAACTTTCAGATTGAGCAGCAGATTCCATGGGTAAAAGGACTATCTATCAAAGGAGTACTTGCCTACGATAAGCGCATCAATTATAACAAACGGTGGACGGAAAACGTGTATGTATACACGAAGAATACTACCACTGGAAATTTTGATCAGTCGGCTTATCAGAATTCAAGCCTTCGCGAAGCATTCTTTCAAAACAATCAGACAGAAGTACAGGGACATCTGAACTATACAAACCGTTTTGGAAGACACGGTGTATCTGCGCTGGTATTGCTTCTGCAGCAGGAGCGCCCGCAGAATGAATTCAGTGCATCCAGACAGGGATATGAAAATTCATTGTTTGATATATTGAGCCAGGGTCCTGCAACAAACCCAGGTGGAACCATCACAGAAACCATTGGCGGTTCAAAGGACAGGTTTGCACTGAGAAGTGCCGCGGCACGTATCAACTACGATTTTGACAATAAGATCATGTTTCAGGCAAGTCTCCGCAGAGATGAGTCTGAAAACTTTGCTCCGAATGTGAGAAAAGGTTATTTCCCAGCATTCTCTGCCGGTTATATTCTTTCTGCAGAAGATTTTATGGCTGGTACAAAAGGATATCTCGATTTTCTGAAAGTAAAAGCCTCATGGGGTAAACTCGGAAACGATGCCTTCCCAGGATTGAGATTCTTCTACCTCGCCAATTACAATACCGTAAACAACAACTATGTGTTTGGCGGAAACATTGTACCAGGATTGAATCCAAGTGCTTTCAATCCATCTGTTGAGTGGGAATCATCTACAAAAACAGATATCGGTTTTGAAGCAAGATTTAAGAAAGGCCTCCTCGGCATAGAACTCGATTATTTTCATGAAGACAGAGACGGAATTCTTGCAACCAGGTTTGCCGAAATACCAGCCAGCTATGGCGGACCGTTGCCGGCCTCGAATATTGGCCGTGTAAAAAATCAGGGCATCGAACTTACGCTGACTCACGACAAAAGACTTTCAAAGGATCTTTCCTATAACCTCCGGGCCAATCTGACGCTCACAAAGAATGAAATACTGAAGGCTTCAGAAGCGACAAATGTACCTGCGCAGTTCAAGGTTGTTGGTCACTCCATTGGTTCCTATTACGGTTACAAGGCGATCGGAATTATAAAGGATTCAGCCACGCTGAAGAGCTATGGTAAAACGACCGCGTTTCCTGCCGGGCTCGGTGACATCATGTATGATGACTTAAATCAGGATGGAAAGATTGACAATGCCGACAGGCAGTATCTTACAGGCGGAAACATTCCGAGAACAGTATATGGTATCGCTGGCGGTGTGAATTACAAAGGCTTTGAAGTAAGCTTTCTCTGGCAGGGCGCTACCGGTGTGAATCAGCAGCTGACGAACAATGCAGGTTTTGCATTCTTTAATGGCGGCCGTGTAACGTCTGAGTGGCTCAACAGGTGGACACCTGACAATCCCAATGCAAAATATCCAAGGCTTTCAACCAACGCTACTGCAACAACCAATAACTATCAGATTCCTGCTGGTCCGGCCTATGGCGTGGGTGGCAACAGTTTCTGGATCGAAGATGCTTCTTATCTCAGGTTGAAAAACGTAGAGATTGCTTACTCTGTACCAGCAAGTATTCTGCGTAAGGTGGGAGCGAGCCAGGTGAGAATCTTTGCAACTGGCCAAAACCTGGTGACATTCACAAAGCTTCACAATGTGGATCCTGAGAATACCGATGGCAATGGCTGGTACTATCCGGTGATGGC
>JACMLD010000345.1 GCA_014379785.1 Chitinophagaceae bacterium | reverse complement strand
GTTTTTATTTACCAGCAGCTTAACTGCGTTTACACATGCACCGTTGATCATGTCCTTCATCGGACATGCAGGGGTGGTCAGAACGACTGTAAAAGACACATTGTCCCCGTCAATCGCGATGTCTTTGACCATATTTAGCGTTACAAGATCTTTTCCCAAATCGGGTTCTATCACATTGCCCAGCGCACTGATTATTTGATCTTCCGTCATGAAGCTGAAAGGTTTTGTTAAAATGAAAATTTGCTGCAAAATTAACCATTCACGGGTGAATTTCTTGGTTCATTAAAAATTGAAGTATTTATCTTTGACCCGATGAAGCGAATTATACTTTTTACCCTTATTTTCTTCCTTTTTGCCTCGGTTAAAACACAGGCGCAGTTTGCCCAGCTGAAGGACTCTGTAGTACAGTTATACGGGGTTGTGATGACGGCAGACAGCCTTCAGGGGATTCCCGCAGTCAGCGTTGTCGTAAAAGGTCAGAATCGTGGTACGATCACAAATGACCAGGGTGTGTTTTCCATTGTTGTCCTGAAAGGTGATAAAGTGGAGTTTTCGAGTGTGGGATACAAACCAAAACTCGTTGAAGTTCCATTAAACCTGGAAGGCAACCAGTTCAGTATGATTCAGCTTCTCGTGACAGATACGGTATATCTTCCCGCCACTATCATCAGACCACGGCCGACACGTGAACAGTTTGAGCGCGACTTTGTGAATACAAAGGTGGAAGATGATGCCTATGAAATCGCCCGGAAAAACAACGATGAAGCAACAAGGCGGGCATTGATGCGCGCACTGCCGGCTGATGGCCGCGAAGCCGGCAATTATGCGCTCAAGAAAAATGCACAGAAATACTATTATGCCGGACAGTCTCCTCCAATCGGTTTATTGAATCCCTTCGCCTGGGGTGAGTTTATCAACGCGTGGAAAAGAGGCGATTTCAAGAATAAAAAATAATATGGGCCAGAACAATGTTTCTGTTATCGGTGCAGGTACCATGGGCAATGGGATCGCTCATGTGTTCGCGCAGAATGGTTTCGCAGTGTCTCTTGTAGACATCTCACAGCAGCAGCTCGATAAGGCGCTGGTCACGATTACAAAAAACCTCGACAGGCAGGTGCAGAAAGCGGCCATCACCGATCAGATAAAGAACAGTACGCTGGGAAATATCAGTTTGCACACCGATTTTGCAAAGGGATTGGCGAATGCAGAACTCGTTGTGGAAGCCGCCACCGAGAATACAGAACTCAAACTGAAGATCTTCCGGCAGATGGATGAACTGGCTCCCAAAGGCGCCATTCTCGCAAGCAACACTTCTTCTATCAGTATCACAAATATCGCTTCGGTCACCAATCGTCCGGAGTCTGTGATTGGCATGCACTTCATGAACCCGGTGCCGGTCATGAAACTTGTGGAAATCATAAATGGCTATGCCACGGCAAAAGAGGTAACTGAAAAAGTGGTCTCTATTTCAAAATCGCTGGGCAAAGTTCCATGTGTGGTAAACGATTACCCCGGTTTTATCGCCAACCGCATTCTGATGCCAATGATCAACGAAGCCATTATCTCGCTGCATGAAGGTGTTGCGGGTGTGGAAGAAATAGACACTGTGATGAAACTCGGAATGGCCCATCCCATGGGACCGTTGCAACTGGCAGATTTCATTGGCCTGGATGTTTGCCACAGCATACTCAAGGTGTTGCAGGATGGATTTGGAAATCCCAAATATGCGCCCTGTGCACTGCTCGTAAATATGGTGAAAGCCGGTAAGCTGGGTGTGAAATCGGGTGAAGGTTTTTATAAATATACTGCCGGTTCAAAGGACCTGGTAGTGAGCAGCCGTTTCATCTGACAACCACTTTTGATATCTCCACACCTTTCTGACTTTTCAATCTGTTGACCAGCATTTCAACCCGGTTTTTTGGAATGCCTGCTACGATGAAGCAGAACAACTGCATTTCCTGCTCAATGATTGTACAGCCCGCCTGCTTCAGGTATCGCATGATCTCATTCATCTGTGTATAATCGAACTGGATGCGGTAGTTTTCTTCCACCTGTTTCTGTACAGCTGGTACGGTCTGCAAGACCATGGCCGCAGCGGATTTATATGCACTGATCAGTCCGGGTATTCCGAGTAATGTGCCTCCGAAATATCTGACAACGATTACCAGTACATCCGTCAGTTCTTTGCTGTCTATCTGTCCGAGGATTGGTCGGCCAGCTGAACCAGCAGGTTCTCCGTCGTCGCTCACGCGAAATTTATCGTGGTTCAATCCAAGGCGATATCCGAAGCAGTGATGGGTTGCTTTGGGATGTTCCGCCTTGATTTTTGCAAGAATGTTTTTAAAGTCTTCAGCCTTTGCTATCGGAAATGCATAGGCGATAAACCGGCTACCTCTTTCCTTCAATTCAGCACACGCGGTCTTGTCTATGGTGAAATAAAAATCTTTTTCCGTCATAATGTATTTTGATCCGATATCCCTTGAGTTGACTTGTTTGTGTAAAAAGCAATGCGGTCTTCTCTAAGCCAGCATTCGTTTAAAAACTGCTCGTTTGTAAGTTCTGGTGCAGGGATGCCTTTATCTGCCGTCATGGTTGTATTGGTAATGACACGTACTTCATCCCAAAAGTTTTCGCTGATGAATGAACCTATCAGTTTGCCGCCACCCTCTATGATCATTGACTGAATTCCCAAATCATAAAGATGGCTCAGCATCTGTGGAAGAGATTCCAGCGTACGGTCGATTTTGATGTACTGGAGATTTTGTTCGCTGCCATCTTTCAGGTGGTTAAAAACGATGGTTCTTACCGAACGGTTCATCAGCTTGAGTGTAGCCGGGAGTCGCAAATGCATGTCTGCCACTACTCTTACGGGCGATGCGCCAGTCCACAATCTCGTAGTCAGCGAAGGATCGTCGAGTTGCGCGGTATTGGTGCCTACCATGATGGCTGATTCTTCTGATCTCCATTTATGCACCAGCCGGTTTGTCATTTCATTGCTGATCATCATTCGCTCTCCGTCATTGCCGCCGATGCGGGCATTGTTTGTCTGCGCCCATTTCAAAATGATATAGGGCCTTTTTAATTGCTGAAAAACAAAAAACCGGCGGTTCATTCTTTCACATTCCTCTGTCAATACACCCAGGGTGATGTCTATTCCCGCAGCCTTTAATCTGGTAATACCGGAGCCATTTACTTTGGCGAAAGGATCGATGGTACCGATCACCACGGCCGGGATTTTGTGTCTGATGATCAGGTCGGCACAGGGGGGTGTATTGCCAAAATGTGAACAGGGCTCCAGACTCACATACATTGTACTTTTGCCAACCAGTGAAAGATCAGCTTCCATCACAGAAGCGATGCAGTTTACCTCGGCATGCGGACCTCCATACTGTTGGTGAAAACCTTCGCCAATGATCCGGTCCTGATAAACGAGCACGGCTCCCACCATCGGATTTGGCGCCACGGAGCCCGCACCCCTGGTGGCTAGCTCAATGCAGCGCTGCATATATTTTTCGTGTTTTTTCAGGCAGCAAAAATATAGGATTTAGTGTAGGTTTGCTAAATGACCGTGCAACAGGCAAATCAGTCACTTAGAGAGGCTCTGACAGGTATCTACGAAGAGCGGGAAGCAAAAAACATCACTGCAATGGTGATGGAAAAATTAACGGGATGGACCCCTGTTGACCGGTCAATAAACAAGACCAGCACCTTGTCAGACAATCAGGAGTCGTTGCTAAAAGGTTTTCAGGCGCAGCTGATTCAGGCAAAACCTGTTCAATATGTATTGAATGAGTGCTGGTTTTTCGGGATGTCTTTATACGTGGATGAACACGTGCTCATCCCTCGTCCGGAAACGGAAGAACTGGCTGACCTGGCCATTTCTTATCTGAAGAAAAAAAATCGGTTGCTTAGCGTATTGGACATCGGCACCGGCAGCGGCTGCATTCCGCTGGCGATAAAAAAAACATTGCCGCATTTGCAGGTGCATGCCATGGATGTGAGTGAAAAAGCCATTGAAATCGCTGCCCGGAATGCTGCATCGCAGAAACTGGAAATTCAGTTTCACAAGGTTGATTTTCTTGACGAAGATTCATGGCACCAGCTACCGGAAACCGATCTCATCACCAGCAATCCGCCCTATATACCAAGAAAAGACATGCTGACAATGCATGAGAATGTGCTCAGGTACGAACCACACCTGGCATTGTTTGTAGACAATGAAGACCCGCTGATTTTTTACCGGAAGATTGTCGGGTTCGCGCATCAAAAACTGAAACCGGGAGGAGCTGTCTTTCTTGAAATTCATGAGTCATACGGATCTGAAGTAAGTGATCTTTTCAATACGGGATTCAGCCTTGCTGAAATAAAAAAAGACATGCAGGGAAAAGAAAGAATAATTTTTGCTGAGAAACAAATCACTTAACGCCCTTGTTATCTACAAGCAGTGTTGTCCTCGCTCCCATCTCACGGGCGATGCGCATGATAGCTACAACCTCTTCCAGCGGAACAGATTTATCCGCATTGATGGCAATGGTAGCCTGGGTGGAATCTTTGGTAATAAAAGGCTGGACGAAATTTTTGATATCGTCAATCGCTATGTTTTTTCCGTTTATTATGTACTGACCGTTTGGTGTGATATTGACAATCACCGTTTGCTTGGCCTTTGTGTCACTTTTTGCTTTTGGCGTGGAAAGCTTGATAACATTGGGGTTTGCAAGCATAGATACGATTAGGAAAAAGAACAACAGGATGAACAGGATATCGTTCAATGCTCCGGCGTGCAGCTCAGGATGTGATTTTAATCTTCTTTGTAAATTCATCTCTTACCTGGTTGGTTCCTGTAAAATATCAATAAACTCCGCACTTGCTCCTTCCATTTTATTGATCATCTTGTTGATCTGGGTGTTGAGAAAATTGTAGGCAACATATGCGAGCAGGCCGATGATAAGTCCGGCCGCGGAAGTTATCATTTTTGTATAGATACCGTTTGCAATGGAAGCTGGTGTGAATTCGCCGCTCGAGCCGATTCCGTAAAACAACTGAAGCATTCCGAAAATGGTACCAAGAAATCCAAACATCGGCGCAATGCCATAAACCAAGGATAAAATGCTCAGGTTTTTTTCCATCTGGTAGATCTCCAGCTTGCCCACATTCTCCATACTTTTTTCAATGGTGTCGATCGATTTGCCAATGCGCTGAAGACCTTTGTCGATCATACGCGCCACCGGGTTGCTCGTATTTTTGCTGAGCGATCTCGCTGCAGAAACATTTCCACTTACAACGTGATCACGGATGATATTCATAAAGTTTTCATCTACCCTGCTTGCTTTGCGGATAGCGATAAACCTTTCAAAAAAAACAAATATTGCCAGGGCGAGAAGGATTGCCAGCGGAATCATCAGCACCCCACCTTTTGTAAGCAGGTCGAAAAGATTCATACTGGAGTTTGCGGAACCACCGCCGGTGGCGGCATTGAGAGAGTCTGCCAATCTGTTTGAGTCTACCTGAAGAAAGAAGAAGTTCATCTATGACTTAGTTTACTGACAAATTTAATGACTATTACTGTTCAGGGTCTGGTTCGTAAACGGTGAAAATAAACGGATTATTCTGCAAATGCCTGCAGAAGTCAATAGCTTAACATTTTATAAACTAAATCAGCAGGTTATCGCTGATTAGTGTTCTGTTGCTTCATTCCCATCAGACCCATGATCTGTTGCATCGTTTTCTGCATACCATCACTGCTGCCATCAAGGAAGATCATATTGCCTTTTCCGACTTCAGCAAAATTTTTGATTGCTTCGGTCCACATACTGAACAGGATTACGTTTGTATCCAGGTTTGCCTGTTTCATCTGCTCTGCAGCCTGGCTCATACCTTTGGCTACTTCTTCGCGGAAGAGAGCCACACCCTGACCGCGTAGTTGTGCTGCGGACCTTTCGGCTTCGGCGGCAATTTTGATGGCATTGCCTTCCGCTTCTGCTGATTTTGTTTTTGTGATCAGCAAAGCCTGTCCTTCATTCTCGGCAGCGGCTTTGAGGTTGTTACTACTTACCACCTTGCTCATGCTATCTATGATCGCCTGGTCAAAAGTGATATCGTTTATCTGGAGATCAAGCAGGTGATAACCCCACTGCTCAAGCAACTGGTCAATCTGATCTTTTACATATTCAACAATTTCCTTGCGCAGGGCCAGGATTTCGGCCTGGCGTTTGGTCGCCACAAATGACCTGATAGTTCCTTCAATGGTTCTCGTCAGTGCCTGCATCAGGTCGCGCTCGCTCAGAAACTTGAAAGCTACCTTTTTGATGGTTTCCTCATCAGCATTCTGAACCGCAAACAATAGCATGCTTTTGAAATACACATTGGCCTGATCAGCGGTGACAGCCTGGAATTCCAGTTCCACAGACCTGTTTTGGATGCTTATTTTCTTGTTTATCTGCTCCAGGAAGGGAATAAGCAGGTTGAGGCCCGGTTTTAAAACCCTTCTGTACTTGCCAAACATAGTTACCACCCCGATATAACCCTGGTTGATGGTTTTTAACCCTGCCATCAGAACCAGTATAATCAGCAGTACCCACCAGTATTGAAAAAATATTTCTGCCATTGTAAAGTAATTTGTGCTGAAGTTAAGCGTTTTAATGAATAAGAGACGCTGATGAAATCCACACTATGTTTAAAACCAACAAAATAGTATTGGGTATAATAACCTTGCTGCCCTTGCTATTCCTTTCCCTTTATCTGCTGACTGTTGCAGGGTTATTCACCGATGCGGTCAATGTGCACAGACCCGAAAATGGACCACCCGGATTTATGGTCAACAATTTCCTCTCTTCTGTAATGATTATGGGATGCTTTTTTCTGAGTACCATCGGGTTGCTGATCTACTTTCTTTTTCACCTGGCTAGCAATCCCATCATAAATAACGACGAGCGGTTTTTCTGGGCCCTTTTTTTCCTTTTCGCCGGCATTTTGTCCTTTCCACTTTATTGGTATTTCCGCATCCACCTGAATCCAAAAAATCAATAGGATTTCTTTCGATAGATATAAATTTCTACCCGCCTGTTTCTCCGGCGCCCTACGGCATCTGCATTGCTGGTTAGCGGTCTTCTGGAGCCATAGCTTCTTGTAATCATCGGGTGATCTTTTCCCGCAGACTTCAAATTCAAATATTCCAGAACGGTACGCGCTCTGCCGTCTGACAGTTTCTCATTTGCCTCCACCTTCCCTATACTGTCCGTATGTCCCGCAATGATTACTGAATCGATGCCTGTATCCGAAAGTTTCAGCGCAATGCTGTCGAGCACGTGCAGGCTGGCATTGCCCAGCACGGCGCTGCCGGTATTGAAAAGAATATCAGGAATCAGAAAGGTATCGGTCGACATCAAGAGCGTTTTTGGCGGTAAAGGCTCTACCTCCGGATTTCTCCGGTAAAAAGAAATTCGTCTGTGCATGACGGTATGCCTTTCGTTTTCGCGGTAGGATTGTTGCATTACGCTGTCGGCAGTTGGACAGACTAATTCCGAAGGATCAAGTGGCATCATGTTTACCGAATCGACGAACATATAATAGAGGCCTTTCATATCGGGACGATCATTTACCAGGATCTCTTTTTTAAAACTACCAAGTGCTATAAATGTTTCGTTACCGCTCGCCGTATAATTGAGCTTCACGCGATACCACCGGGTAGGGTCAACCGGATCTTTGTGTATGGTGTCGCGCCAGATGGCGGCGGAAGTAATCTGCTGTACAGGATTATTCAGATAGAGGAAATCTTTGTCAGAGAATACAATACCAATGCTGTCAAAAAGAGCGTGAGCAGATCTTACAAAAAAACTTATCGAATAGCTATTGCCCTTTCTGAGTCCGCAGAGAATTCTTGATCGCAGAAACGACCTGTTTGACAAATTGTTTTTATCGTGTACCACAAAAGCGGCAAAATGCGCTCCCGTTTGTGCATAAGATGCAGCAGAAAAAAAGTACATGTCTTTGTCGAGCGTTGTGGAGACCCAACTTTCCGGGGCGCAGGGTTTGGAGAGCTCTGAGCAGATGTTTGCATCTTCGAACCCTCCGTTTGGAAGAAGATTCTGTGACACACACCAAAAATTCAGTGCGCAAAAAACAGATATCGCGATAAAAGATTTCACCTTGATTTTTCTTCCCAGATTTTCAAAAGATTGACCAATACTTCCACGGATTTCTGCATGTCCTGCACAGAAACGTATTCATGTTTTCCATGCAACGCCATCTCACCGGTGAAGATATTTGGACATGGAAGACCCATGAATGAAAGCCTCGATCCATCGGTACCTCCGCGAATAGGATTTTTCCGCACATGAATTCCTGACCTCGTAATCGCCTCTTCTGCGTACTGAGCGATCTGCGGATGTTGATCCAGTATTTCCTTCATGTTTCTGTATTGTTCGCGATACTCGATCTCAGCTCTTGCCCCGGGAAACCTGGCAAGTGTTTTTTTCATTTTTTCCTCGATCCATTCTCCATATGCCTGCAAACGGCCGGTCTGGAAGTCGCGCAGAATAAACTGTATCGTTGCTTTCTCAACTGTGCCTTCCATCTGCAAGGGATGCACAAATCCATAGCGGCCATCAGTACTTTCCGGAGAAAATTCATCGTCGGGCAGTTCGCGCAGAAACGCCGCGCCAACTTTTACGGCATTCACCATTTTGTCTTTTGCATCGCCGGGATGCGCGCTCACACCGTGTATGGTAACCGTCATCCCATTGGCGGAAAAGTTTTCATCTTCAAGTGAGCCTCTTTCACCACCGTCCAGTGTGTAAGCAGCAAAGGCACCCACTTTGTCGAGATCTACTTTGTCCACTCCACGGCCGATTTCTTCGTCGGGCGTAAAGAGTACGCTGATTTTGCCATGAATGATTTCAGGGTGCTGATTCAGAAAATTGACCAGGTCCATGATGATCGCCACACCGGCCTTATCGTCGGCACCTAGTAATGTGGTGCCCGATGCTGTAATGATATCATCTCCTTTTCTTTCGAGCAGATATGGATGTTCAATGGTTGTGATTACCTGCGATGTATCGTCCGGTAGTATGATATCGGAGCCATCATATTTTGGATGAAGGATGGGCTTTACTCCTGTGCCACTGCAGTCCGGCGCTGTATCCATATGTGCGCAGAAACAAATTACCGGCACATCATGATCTGCATTTGAGGGGATACTCGCATATACATAACCGTTGGCATCGAGGTGCGCATCGCTGAGACCCGCAGCAAGTAATTCTTCCACCAGCAACGTTCCCAAATCTTTTTGTTTTTCCGTAGATGGGCAGGTTTCTGAACGCGCGTCGCTTCGAGTATCTATCTGCACATATCGCATCAGGCGCTCTGCAACAGTAAATGTATAATTGTCAAACATAGTCGTATTTTTAATGACGCGATTTACAAAGAAACTGAAATGGACTCATACAAAAACACAAAACCTGCTATTGCGCAGGGTTGGCTGAGAGCGTTGCTCTTCGTGATATTTTATTTCCTCATCACGCTGAGCTCCGGCACATTGCTGATGATGCTGATGCCGGCAGCAGAAACAAGACAAGCCGAACCGGATGCGAGATTGGTACCTCTCGGATTTCTTGTTCTTGCGGTAGTTTCAATGATCGTTGTATGGGCATTCAGAAAGATGATCGACAGGAAATCTTTTGCCAGCCTGGGATTTGAATGGACGGGAAATGCGCGTCATGCAGGAACCGGTTTTGCTCTTTCAGTTCTTCTGCTGTGCGCAGGAAGTCTGATCCTTTTTTTTATGAACCACCTGCAGTGGACAGATATTCATTTCAGTGGAACGGATTTATTCATTGGACTTGGACTGATGCTGATTGTTGCGGTATATGAAGAAACTGTTTTCCGCGGATATATTTTAAACAACCTGCTTGATTCCGTCAACAAATGGTATGCGCTGGTGTTCAGTGCTGTGTTGTTTGCGCTGGCTCATGCAGCCAATCCGAATATCGCTGTACTTCCTGTGGTCAATATCTTTTTAGCCGGCCTTTTGCTGGGCATCAATTATATCTACACCAAAAATCTCTGGTTTGGAATTCTGTTTCACTTTGGATGGAATTTTTTCCAGGGACCGGTCTTGGGTTACCAGGTGAGCGGTGTAAATCTGGGTAGTGTGCTCGAACAGGATCTGAAAGGAGATACTTTTTTTACAGGCGGGCAGTTTGGCTTCGAAGGGTCTGTCGTGGCCTCAGCTCTTTATCTTTTGAGTGTTGGTTTGCTCGTATTCTTATACAACCGTCATTTCGACTCCCATCGCAAAGCGATGCGGGCGGAGAAATCCCCGGCTATTACTTAGATTACCGGCCGGGGACCCCTCGACTGCGCTCGGGGAGACTACGGCATAATGATCAAAGGAGCTGCGCCGGCAATCTCTACCAGTTCAAGATCAAAGATCAACGGCTCACCTGCCAGCGGATGATTTGCATCCAGCAATACAATTTCTTCCTTAACTCCAGCAATGACAACCGGGATCACCTGGCCGTTATTGCTCGTCATATTCAATTGCATACCAACCTCAGGAGTCATTTCCGGGGGAAAGTTCGCTTTTGGAAATTCAACCAGCATATCCGGATTTTTTGGACCGTAAGCTTCTTCCATTGGTATATTGATGGTTTTCTTTTCCCCGATGCTCATTCCTGTCACACCATCATCAAAACCTTTTATAACACTGCCGCTGCCCACTTCAAATTCGAGGGGTTCACGACCTGCACTTGAGTCGAATGTTGTACCATCTGTAAGGCGACCATGATAGTGAACTTTCACCGTATCACCGCTTTTCACTGTTTGCATAAAAATTTTTTAGAGCCTGCAAAGTACCATTAATCTTTGCATTTGTCATTAAAAGTTTTTCCTGAATTTTGGGTGTCAGATGAAATACAATTATACATATCTCATGCACAAACTCCCGGTTCTTGCCTTTCTGCTGGTATGCAGCGGACTCGCATGCGCACAGCCAAAAGCCGGCAAATCAGAAAGCAATAACAATACCGCTGCAGTGAGGCCGGCAGCCGAGCGCCTCGAAGTGTATCTTCCGATGATCAAGGGAAGAAGAGTCGCCGTCTTTGCCAACCAGACTTCTATGGTAGGCAACCAGCATCTCGTAGACACCCTGCAGAAACTGGGAGTAAATGTGAGACTGATTTTCGGACCGGAACATGGTTTTCGGGGCACCGCAGATGCGGGCGAAAAGATTGGGAACTATGTTGATAAAAAAACTGGAATTCCCGTCGTTTCGTTATACGGCGCCAAACGTCGCCCTGCGCCCGAAGATTTGAAAGACATCGACATCATGATTTTTGATATTCAGGATGTGGGTATCCGCTTCTACACCTATATCTCCTCACTGGAAGAATATATGGAATCGGCATTCGAAAACGGCAAACCCCTGCTGCTGCTCGACCGCCCGAACCCAAATGGATTTTATGTAGACGGACCGGTGCTGGATAAAAAATACAAATCGTTTGTTGGAATGCAACCGGTGCCGATTGTGTACGGCATGACGATCGCTGAGTATGCAATGATGCTTGCCGGTGAAAAATGGCTCTCAAAAAAAGCAAATGACCGTCACGATTATTACAAGACAGCGCAGAATTCCGCGGATACGCCATTTCACTTTCAGATTATCAAATGCCAGAATTATACGCACAAAACCAAATATGTGCTGCCGGTTAAACCTTCACCTAACCTCCCCGAGATTCAATCCATCTACCTCTACCCTTCTACCTGTTTTTTTGAAGGAACCACTTTAAGCGAAGGTCGTGGCACCAGCAAGCCATTTCAGATTTTTGGCCACCCTTCTTTTCCAAAAGAGCTTTTTTCTTTTACACCCGCTCCAAATGAAGGCGCAAAGAACTCAAAACTATATGGTGTAAAATGTTTTGGCTGGAATCTCTCCGGTACCGCGGATGAAGTGCTGGCAAAGGTTGATAACCGCATTCAACTGAAATGGTTGCTCGAAGCTTATCGGCTCTTTCCAAAAAAAGACTCCTTCTTTATTTTACCGAAGTCAGGCAATGCCGATGAATCTTTTTTCAACAAACTCGCGGGAAATGGGACCTTGATCAACCAGATCAAAGAAGGAAAGTCAGAAACCGATATCAAAAAAAGCTGGGAACCGCAGCTCACCGAATTTAAGGCCATCAGAAAAAAATACCTGCTTTATCCCGACTTTGAATAATCAACATGACAAACGAACCCCGTCCTTTGCGTATCGTCTTTATGGGCACACCCGAATTTGCAGTAGCATCACTCGATGCCCTTCTAAGGGATGATCAGAACATAGTCGGTGTTGTCACAGCCCCGGATCGTCCCGCGGGTCGCGGCATGAAACTGACCGAAAGCGCAGTCAAGAAATTCGCTGCTGAGAAAGACCTTCGTATACTTCAACCGGAAAAACTCAAAGCTCCTGCCTTTCTCGATGAACTAAAATCTCTTGAAGCTGATATCCAGGTGGTGGTG